>JAQVID010000674.1 GCA_028695865.1 Thermoguttaceae bacterium
TGGCAAATTGGTTTGGCTTGAGGATCGCGTTTTCACTCGCGAAACCTTGACCTCCACCGATATCAGCGGGAACGGGACCAATTCTTACCGCGTCAGTATCAGCCTGTCGGGATTGGCCTCGGGCACATACTATGTCGTGGTCAACCGTACCGATGCTGCCGTTGATTGCAAAAACTACAAGCTTGCGATCCAAACGTGCAGTGACGATCGCTACGAAGTAAATAATACACGCGCGGAAGTCGACGCCTTCCCGGAAGGGGGGGTTGATTCGCCGAATTTGGGTCCCATCTTTGCTCCCGACGATTCCTCTGCGGAAGTTGAAATGGAGTTATCCGGTCTGGTTCTCAAGCAGGCCAGTCCCAGTGCAATCTCAACATCTGAAGTTGACGCCTTCCGCTTCGTCATGACAGGAGTGGGTGGTCCCAACAGTTATATTGAAATTCAATATGACAATACACGTTACAACCCCAACGATGCCGACCTGGATATGTACCTGTATTCATGGAGTGGTGAAGAGTATTACCGTCAGTACCCGGGTGCCTGGGGCGATCTCGTTGCCAGCAGTATCCGAAATGAAAAAGAAGGAGTTGAGCGTATTTCACTCGACGGACTTCCGGCCGGAATTTATTACGTCAAGATCGTCGGTTTCGTCAATTCGGAAAACATTCTTGATTACAAGCTTGTCTTCCACATGCGTGACGAAACAGATCCGCCGGGAGTGGGCGTTACAACCGATCCCGATTACTATACCACCAAGCCCGATACCGAAGAAGTTCCTTACGAATGGGAATCTCCATTGGTCGTGACGTCCGATCAATACAGCACATATAATCCCGAAAAATCAGGTTCCGACAAGTTTTCCGGTAAAACGCTATTTTATTCGCAAGACAAGATTTATTACAACCTGAGTTTTGCTGTTACCGGTCGAAAGAATGATACGGTGGAAGTTGGTTATTACTTGAACGGCACACTGGTCGGGACCGAAACCGTACCCTTCCAGGTGGGAGAATCGACGGCAATTTTAACGGACCGCGCTTTGGCTCGTTTGACGAATGAACACATTTTAAACGCAAGCGATGGTTCTCTTTGGGAAGGCACGGAAGCATTCGATTTCGCGTTCAAAGACGGCATGATCTTGTCTGTCATTGATTCGCAGAACTTTGTCACCTCCGGTTATGTTTACATGAATGGCAACTTCGTCGCCATTTCCGATACGGTCGAGCTTGCCAACGCGGAGAGCCTTACGCTTGCCGACGGAACCAAAGTCGTCTATTACAAGCAAACCCTAATCGAAAGCGGTTTGACGAATGTGGTTACAAAGACCTCAACCGTTAAATCACTCACAGGCACCAGCGTTCCCTTGACGTTTGTATCCAAAAACGAATCGTATGCCGTGTCGTACAATTCGAATACGCGTGTATTTTCCATTACGATTCCGGGCGGCTCACAGGAAGTAACCTTTAAGTCAGGGTCCGTTTTCGTGTATGGTTCAACGTATCTGACATACGTCAATTCCGGTACGCAAGATTTGTTTTATATTTCGAATGTCAATTCTACCGCAGAAACGAAATCGACTACCTATGACGGTGTCTTTCGTTCTTATGTTTCGGAATACATTACAGGATCAAGTATCGCGTTGACCATGCTCACCGCGACGGGCAGCCGTTCGGTAACTTACAATTCCAGTCAGGACAAATTTGTCGATTCAAGCGGTACGGTCACGGTTGCTTCCGGCACTGTTTTTTCGTATTACGATGTCGCCGCGGACGAAACAAGTTACTTGACTTACGTTCCCCGATATTTCACTGGCGCGACAAACGCAATGACCATGATCGCCGCCGATGGAACAGAATCGCTGGTTAATTTCAACGCGGAACGTAATTCGTTCACGTCGAACAATTCAGCGATTACCGTTACGGCGGGCACGAAATTTTACTATACGGACGATACCGGCGAGCGGGTCAATATGACCTACTACAAGAACGGACGCTTCATTGTCTTCTTCGATTCTTATGTCGATCTGACCAAGTTGGGTGAAAGCAAGGTCGGCGATGTCATTGATGTTTCCGGTCGAACACTGACCACTGATGAAGGTGTTTCTCTGTACTATGATTATGCTCAACAGGAATTTTACGTTCTGACGAGCATGGCCAACGGGACCGTCATGACCTATACCGAAGGAACCGAAACCACTACGCTGTATTATCAGGGTATTTATCTGTCCAAAACATCCGCTGCTTTGTATAAAGGCTATGAAATTGGCGATGCCTTAATGCTCCGCAGTGCTCCTGATACTTTTAATACGAACCTGTCCTACAATGGTACTTTGCTTTCTTACTCCAATGGCTCGTTCTACAAAAAAGGGACGACGCAAAAAGTCAATATTGCCCTCGGAACGATTTTGACCTGGACCGATCCCGCCGATTCGACCAATACCAGAGGCGTTTTGTACAATACCGATCCTTCCGGCAATACCACAAACAAAGGACTCTATGTCTCGTTGGATAATCCGCTTGACGATGGCGCTATTGTCAACGTTGGAACCGACGAGTTCATGTTCCGCGATTCCAATTTCTACGCCGAGTACGGAGAGGTCGCAGACGGAACACGGCTCCTGTTTGACTCCGGT
>JAQVID010000675.1 GCA_028695865.1 Thermoguttaceae bacterium
AAGTTGTCCATGGGGCATTCCTTCTTCATCAACCCAAAGAACAACTTCGGCGCCACTGGCGTCAATCAAGTTTTTAAGCACTTCCAAATCGCTTTTGCCGTCGCCATCGATGTCCATATTATAAGTAAGGGCATACAAGGTTTTTTGCCCGGCTTTCCAAAGACTGGTATAAATCAAGTCGCCCGGTATGACAGGTTCATTATTGGAATCCGAAACAATACGGGCCAACGACTCATGATCCCCTAATATTTTTGTAACTTCGAGAGTTCCTTTTCGAACGCGGCGACCTTGCTCAAGCGTGTTGTAAGGGAACACGCCAAAAACGGTCAGAATGCGCAAGCCTTCCGCTTTGCCAATGTTAAGGTGCACCGTTCGGTCAACCTGATCGACAAAAAGAACCCGTCCGTCAGGAACAGTGAAATCGGCGTTTTTCAATTCGTCCAATTTTACACTTAAAGACGCGTTGATCGACGCGGTCACGGCCGCTTCGTTTTCCGCGGTCACGGCTTCCGTTCGATATTGCTCATTGAGCTTCTTGGCTTCCAATTCAATGCGGTCAACCTTTTTCACCTGCTTCTGGAAATCAGCTTCTTTATCTTTCAAAGCTTTTGTGTCTTTTTCCGCTTGAGCAACAAAGGCGGCTTCCGCTTTTTTTCGCTGATCATCGTAACTTGATTTCTGCGTTCGGGACTTTTTAATTTCCGATTCCGCCAAAACCCGGTAATCATCGTTCTTCTTCTTGAGCTGGGCAATCTGGTCGTTGCGTGAGGCAATCGATTGGCCCATGACCTTTAGAGCGTCTGTAAAAGTATTGGCAGGCTTGACGTTCCGACCTGCCGCCGCGGCAATGTCGGCTGTCATGCCGACGACAATCTTCTCGCCGTCAAGCAACGGATATCCGACTTTGACCCGGATTCGATCGAAATCACCCTTTACTTTTTCAAGAGCAGCCTTCGCTTTTTGAGCATTCTCCTCAGCAGTCTTCATTTTCACGAGCGCTTCCTTGTAACCTTTAGACATGTAATAAGCGGTTACACCCAGCGCAAGCGATGCGATGATGAACATGATCAATGTAATAATTAAACCGTGTGACCTTCCCATATTCGGCGGCTCCTTAATGTCAGCCAAGCAACACAAGTATGACAATATTGATAGGGCGGCAGTAGGTAATTGCCGCGCATATCAACCGTTGTTTACATTATCTCCAAAACGAATCCATAGCCTCTTGTAAGGAAGCGCATGAAAAATCTGGACATACATATACCGATTTTAAATGAAGTCGGCTTTGTTGTCAATGAAAAATTTCCCTTTCAACCGAAATTATACCAATCTTTCCAAATACCCTATCCTTAATATCTATATTCGGTAAAATCGATACCGCGTAGGATTACATCACTCAATATCTTATATATATCAGATATCATGGTATTATCGCATGAATTCAATGGTGATTTAATATACGAGTGGGTAACGGGTATCATAGAAGTTTTTTTGTTTGTGAATGATACGACCTGTTGTCAGTTGCGTACACGCAGAATCTCTTCATGACACTTATAGAAATATTACTAGCGGTATTATCATATCGCAGCGAAATATTATATATGGTGTGGTTATCATTGGTGTGTATAGGAAAATTTTGTGCTAGAAAACGGTATTGGTGTAACAATAATGTATGATTTCGCCCGAAATGGAAAAAAAATGCTCCCCCCCGTATTGTTCTTTACCTGATTTTTGGTAAGATAACCTGTTTAAAGGGTACTTTTCCCCTTCATTATAAGTAATGATGTTGGGAATAAACGCAACAGCTTGGTATAGATACACAACGTGGTGAGTATTTATGTTTGAATCACTTCAAGAAAGTCTTTCTTCCGCCTTACGGACCTTGACGGGCCGTGGTCGGTTGACAGAAAGCAACATTCGGGAAGGCATGCAATTGGTTCAGCAGTCGCTGTTTGAAGCGGATGTGAGTTTGTCTGTAGTCAAGCAGTTTGTGTCCCAAGTGACAGAAAAATCGTTGGGGTTGCAGGTTGACCGAATTTGCAATCCGACAGAGCAAATTGTTACGATCGTTCGTGATGAATTGACTGCGCTGATGGGGCCGGTCGATCATGAGTTGCCTGTTAAGGAACCGCTCACCATTCTCATGTTGTGTGGTCTGCAAGGATCAGGCAAAACAACGACGTGTGGCAAGTTGGCAAAGCTCCTCAAGAATCGGGGGCTCAAGCCGATGCTTGTTGCCGCTGACTTGCAGCGTCCCGCCGCTGTCACACAATTGGAGGTTTTGGGCCAAACAATTGGCGTCCCTGTTTATGCTGATCGCAAAAGCCGGGACCCGGTTCAGGTTTGTACGCAAGCTCTCGCCAAAGCCAAAGAAGACGAATGTAATTTCCTGATTCTCGATACGGCCGGTCGTTTGCATGTCGATCAGGAACTGATGGACGAGTTGAACCGGGTTGAACGTCAGGTTCAGCCCGATCAGGTGTTCTTCGTTGTCGATTCCATGACAGGTCAGGACGCGGTCAATAGCGCCAAAGCGTTCAACGATACGCTGACGCTCGACGGCGTTATATTGACCAAGCTTGACGGTGATACCCGCGGTGGAGCCGCTCTTTCCGTTAAAGCGGTAAC
>JAQVID010000676.1 GCA_028695865.1 Thermoguttaceae bacterium
ATACCCGTCTTATTCTGATTGAATTGCACCGGCATACAGATACCGTTTCGCGTTGAGAGGACAAGCTGATTCTTGCCGCCGTCGATCAAACAAGGGGTCGCGGCCGGTATCTTGTCGAGTGGGGCGATCTGTGCCCGATGACGCAACAGGTCTTGGGCTTGCGATACCGTTATCGACGACCAGCGTTTGCGACGCTGCTCTTTCAGTTTTGCTTCGAGGTCCCGATTCAGATCATAAGTTGTGCGGGCATTCTTGATACTCAGGATACCTGGAAGCGGCAAGACGCGAATTTCTTCTTCGGTAAAAGCGGGCAATTTTTCCGGCTCCGTAACCGCTTCATCGCGTCCGGCCAACCAGCGGAGCATGAAACGCACCGTGCCCACCCTGTGTGCCAGCCAATATCCATGAGGATCATCCGATTCCAGAATATTCATTCTTTCGGGCAATCCGAGCCGGGTATAAAACCGGTTAGCCAAACGATACGTATCCCAGGCATCGGCGACATTGAAAAAATCTTGCGTGGCGGTACAAAGCAACGTCGGCTTGGGTGAACGCATGATTGAGTAGTCGGCGTGATCGATTCCGGCGGCGAGCTGTCCAAAAATATTTTGTTCCGCGTCTTGAGGTGAGAGCGTTATTCCCAATTTGCCGAAAAGTCCGCAGGTATAACACGACGGAGCCGCAGCCGCAATTCGTTCGTCGAGAGCCATGATATACGACGTCTGTGTTCCACCGCCCGAGCAGCCGGCCGCGCCGATCTTGTCCGGGATCATATCACTTCGCGACTGCAAATAATCGATGGCCCGAATCATGTCCCACACTTCGAATGTCGCCGTATTTCGTCCCAGCAGAATGGACGAGGCTCCAAGGAGGTTGTGCCCGGACACCGATTGCGCATACGGCTTGCCGTCCGGATTGAGATGTTCAAATCGTTCGCCCTGATCGATCGGGTCGATTACGAACATGGCCAAACCGCAGTGCGCCGCAAAGACAGCGGCCAATATCTGCCGGGAAGCCGCTTTTCCTTCATTATTATGACCGCACAGTCCCAAAATCACCGGATAGGGCGGCTTGTATTTTTTCACCGAAGGAAGATACATCGTCGCTGTCACATAAAAGCCGGGAACACTTTCGAACAGAATCTTTTCGACGCGGATTCCTTCTTTTTGTATGGTGCCAACGACTCGCGCATTGAGCGGCGTCTTTTCCCACATGGTTCCAAGCTGACGACGAAAATAATCGATCCGACTCTTCTGATAGGCCAGAACGTCTTCCGGCGTGACCACAGCATTATATTTTGCCTTCCAGTCTTCCTGTGCTTGTGCAAGGCAGTTGAGCAAGTAGTTGGAAATCATCTGCTTTGGCTCCGGTACCAGACCGCAACGGGCAAGCGGTCCCGCCGAGACTTCGGCACCTGACGTTTGCTTCGATTGGCTTTGAGGTTCTGCCGCTTCTATCGACATAACAAACGCGAAAAAGGAAACCTGTATTGCGATACAAGTCAAAACGCGACGGGCAAAATTCATGGATCATATCTCCTTATTCATTCGGTCCGGTTTTTCACTACCGACTCTTCAGTTAACGGTGATTCGTTCCCCCGTTTACCTTCGGAAAACGGGGGATTCAGGCCGCACGATACAAACAGCAAAATAAACCTGTTCACAACCGACTCTTCAGTTTACGGTGATTCGTTCCCCCGTTTACCTTCGGAAAACGGGGGGATTCAGGCCGCACGACATAAACAGCAAAATAAACCTGTTAAATTCAGAATATGTTATACGCCCGGGTAGGAGTCCAAATGCCATACCGGTTTGTGTCCGTGATCGACCGCAAATCGGCACGCGGTCGCAATTCGCTCAAAATGATCGGGCACATAGTTTTTGTACTCTTTCCAGCAGTACTGCTCGTGTGTCAGCAGACCAAGAACTTCCCGCTCGGCAGGCGAGTCCCAAACTTTTTGAAGCGATGGCACGATCTTTTTGAGTGGGACGTTATTGATAATAATATCCGTCTTGATAAAGATGATACCGGAATTGAACTCTTTCCAGGCCTCATGATTCAAAACGTAGTCGAACGCCTCTTGCGGTACTTGATAAGAGCACCACATGCGTCCGCGATTGGCACTCGGTTCCAGACTGAGATATCTCGTTCCCCGGGAATACATTTGCTTCCACGCTTCCGGTACCATGTTCGCAAAATGTGTGCACGATGTTGGAATAGCGGCCTGCCCGGCAAAGCGTCGGAGTTGTGTCATGACTTCATCGTAATCGGCGATCAGTTTTTCCGGCGTTGCCGACAAATAAGGATCGTTCGGGAATTCGGTCCTTGAATGAAAAGTCAGCCGGAGCCAATCGGCGTTTTTCTCGAACTCCGACTTGTACACCTCGGGCATCATGGACATATCGAAATCAAGCTGCTGCGGCGAATAGAAACAGTTGAGCACGACTTTCGTTCCGTAGTCACGATGAATCTTTTGCAAATTCGCGAGAAAGAAATGGTCGAGCAAATGCTTGGGACGCTGCTGACAGAGGTCCCGCAAAAAGAATCCACAGTCGTCGATCTGAAAAGTGAATCGTGGGAACGACGTCTTGTGCCAAATCGGGCGGGTTCGAATCGTCTGTTCCTTA
>JAQVID010000677.1 GCA_028695865.1 Thermoguttaceae bacterium
GTTAACCAGAAGTTGTCCCTCTTTAATCTCAACCTTGCGGAACCCGGTTCGCATTTCCAAAAGTTTTGCATCGGGCGGAGTATTGGAATCACGTAAAACAAGCGTATAAAGCCAGGGCTCTTCCGCCGACCATTTTCGCGGCTTGTCTACATTGAATGTAAAGGTCAGTGTATCGCGGGTTTGCGGCTGGAGTTTGTAGGACTGCTTGAGCGTTTGCGTTTTGGCCAAATCGTCAACGGCCTTGTAATCGCCCCGGGTCGGATTGCTCCCATGGAATATCAGCGAAAATTCGCCCGTCGCTGCCGGGGTTCCCGCGGCCGCGTCATTGGCAAGCGTAACAGTACAAGTTAAAACACCGTTCTGAAATTTACTGTCCGGTACTGCCAATGTTTTGATATCAACTACGGAAACGACCGGACGCGAATAAACAAAAACGTCCCGGAAAATTCCACTCAGTCGAAAGAAATCCTGGTCCTCAAGGTATGAACCATCGCACCATCGATAGACCAGTACGGCAATGTGATTATTTCCTGGTGTGACGAAAGGGGTAACATCAAATTCCACAGCGGTACGCGAATCTTTACCCAATCCAACGAATTTGCCATTGATATAAACAAAGCAACACGATTCCACACCCGCAAAATGCAGTATGACCCGATGCCCATCGCTTAACCACGAATCTTTCACCTGGAAATTGCGGCGATACAGACCGGCCCAATTGAACTCGTCCGGAATGAGTTGCGGCGTATTATCTTTAGCCTTCCAGGGATACGGCATATTGGTGTAAACCGGGTATCCGTAACCGAGCATTTGAAAATTCGACGGCACGGGAATTGTGTCCCAGGTTTGATCGTTCAGTTCCGGCTTGAAGAAATTGTCCGGAACGCTCTGCGGATTGGGGCTCCATTTGAATTTCCACGTTCCGTTGAGTGAAAGCATGGGATAGTGGATATTCGGAGGTACCACGTCTGATGATCGCGGTTCTAAAACATTGAGCCCTGTCACGGCCGGATTGAGCCGGTCCGGCAACTTCTCACTCTGATCAGTGGCCACAGCACCAAGTGTCCATAGTACCGCTAAAATAAAAAACAGGCTGGATAGTAATCTCATGGGTTATCCTTACATATTGGTATTGGGTCCAAACAGACCGGGTCAAAAATCCGTAATCTATGCTATTCCCGCATTATAACCGATTCCTCGCAAAGAATCAATTGATTATAACGGAATATCTCCCGGCCCCTTGCCGCGTGGGCTATTTTATGTCCTACAATCAACAAAAATCTTTTTGATCTGCCCTTTCTTGACCGGTTTGGCATTGCCTTAATTTGGTCGATTGGATATAATAAAAATGAGAAATAATGGTGCCGGACGCTGGATGTGGTATCAATCAAATGGGACTGCGTTCGAACGGCACAGTAGATAACAGTATTCAATGTTTGTAACAACAAGGAGTTCAACGGGTGGAAGCGATACCGTCCGGGTTAAAACGAGGTGTAGAGCGATATCTTCCGTGGTCACCAAAAGGTTATTTGGCACGGTGGTCCTATGAATTGGACCGTATCAACGCACTGGAACCTGAAGTTCACAAGCTGACCGACCACGAATTGCGAAAAAAGAGTCTTTCGCTCCGTTATCGTGCCCGAAGTGGTGAACCACTTGCCAAACTGTTGCCGGAAGCCTTTGCGCTCGTCCGCGAAGCTGCTGTACGCGCGGTCGGTATGCGGCATTTCGATGTTCAGATTTTGGGGGGGATTGCCATGTTCAATCACTCCATCGTTGAGATGCAGACCGGAGAAGGAAAGACGCTTACGGCAACGGCTCCGCTTTATCTTCACGCTTTGTTGGGGAAAGGAGCTCTTCTGGCGACGGTTAACGATTACCTTGCGGCTCGTGACGCCGAAACCATGGGGCCAATTTATCGCGCTTTGGGCATGAAGATTGGTATCATTCAAACCGACATGCAGACCGGGCAGCGTCGAGAGGCGTACCACTGCGATATTACCTATGGAACAGCCAAAGAGTTTGGGTTTGATTTTCTTCGCGACCGCTTGCTCTTGCGCCGTATCAGGGAAGGTCAAACTGATATTTTGGGGGCCATGCTCGAAAACAATCGGGGGCAGAACGAGCAGCCAACGCAGCGAGAAGACCCTTACTTCTGCCTTGTTGACGAAGCCGACAGTATTCTTATTGACGAAGCAAGTACGCCGCTTATTATCAGTGCGCTTCCGACCGACGAGCAAAAGCGGGAAGTCGAGGCGTACAAATGGGCAGCCGATTCGATTTATGACTTTATCGAAGATGAAGATTACGAATATGACCACGAAAAACGCGAAGTCGAATTGACCCGAAAGGGACGACTTAAGGCACGACAATATCCAAAGCCGGAAGCAATGGCGACGACGGGTCTGTTTCACGTTTATGAGTTTATTAAACGCGCGATTAAAGTCGATCGCGAGTTCAAACTCGACCAGCAGTACGTCGTTCGCGACGGCGAAATCGTTATTGTTGACGAATTTACCGGACGCTTGGGCGAAGGACGCAAATGGCGTGAAGGTATTCATCAGTCTGTCGAAGCGAAAGAAGGCGTCGAAATTACGGTCGCGACCGGTCAGGCGGCGCGCGTCAC
>JAQVID010000042.1 GCA_028695865.1 Thermoguttaceae bacterium
CTTATCGCAAATGAAGAAGTGGTTAAATAATGCGACAAATGCAGTTCGCGAGTGTTTGCAAAGAGAGGGTTCCACCCATCGGAACAGGAATTCCGGCAAGTTGAAACGGCGGCATTTGGTCATCGATCCGCTTGAGGACCGGAACCTTTTGAGCCTGTCGGTGGCCACAGCCGATGATGTGCTGGTAAACACCGATTGGCAGGATATTCGTGGCGACATATCCATGGCGACCAACGAGGCGGGCGACGTCATTGTTGCTTGGACGGCCGCAGACCCCGTCTATGATCCGGCCAGTATCGAAAGTGGCAACATTAAGCAGATCGACGAGGATTTGAATGTTTATGCCCGGTATTTGACCGATGAAGTGCAACGAATTGTGCTTTCCGACGAGTTGACCCCGTCCGGGACGACCGGTACGGGCGGAACGTTCCAATTGATTTACAACAGTGCCGAAGTCCAGCGAATTACCTTCACCTCGGCGACCAGTCCGAGTGGTTATGACAGCCTTTTGTATGGTACCGTTAATATTGGCCTTTGGATTGATAATGAATTGACCTGGGGTTATGAATCCGGCGCTGTTGACGAAGGGTATTATTTTACGTTTGCTGAAGGCCTTTCACCATCGGATAATGCGGCCAATTTGCAAACCTATCTTCGCACGAATTCGCGTTTTCTCGGTCGATATTCAGAAGTTGAAGTTACGGCCGTCAGTGCCCGTGAATATGATATTACTTTTAATGGAGCCCGTTATTCGGGGAAAAACCTTCAAGAGCTGCAAATCAAAGATTGCAACTTTGCTTCCGGCTACCTGGGCGGTGCCATTTCGTCCACTGTTGCGGAGCCGACGACGATTTCTGGTTATTCCAGTACGAAGACCACGAATATTGGCATTATCGTTTCAAGCGATCCCTGGGTAACCGCAACGCGGATTCAAGACGCGTTCAATCAGACGTTGACTTACACGGTTTTCTCGCCTGTGACCCGTGCCTGGTCGTTTGATGAAGGAACTCATCGCTATGCTTACGAGTGGGGCACGAATTCGACCTTCGTTGATTATGGATATAATGGTGTTTCAACCTCCATGAAAGCAGTGGAAGTTACTGTTCTTCCTGTCACGGTATATAATGAGGTGACTCAAAAGTATGAGCTGAGTAAAACGCAGTTCGATATCACTTTTACGGGCAACAGTGGTCTTCAGGATCAGCAGCTTCTTGCCATTAGCAGTATGATCGCTCCGAATTCGAGTACGAATTTGGTTGCCTCGCCGACGAGTCAGACAGCGTTCAGCGTAACAACACTGAAGGAGAACAGCCCGGTGTTTCGAGTGAATTCACCGGAACCGGCGACGTTTGCCTTGAACGCGGACGGTACGAAACGGCTTGACGACGAAGGCGATCCGATTGTTCTGGATTCAGGCAAATTGGACCAATCCAAACCGGTCGTTACAATGGATAACGATGGCGAGTTCACGATTGTTTGGCAGTCGGAAGTGAAGGATATTACGCAAACAAAGAATACATCAGATATTTATGCGCGTCGATTCTCGGTCCAGGGCAAAGCAAGTAAATTTCTTTATGATGAAAAGGTCGGTTTTTACGTTGACGGCGGCATTCTTGATTTGTCGCAGTCTTCGACCTATACTCCCCAAGCCAATCTCGACCCCTATCAGTTGAATGTTACATCAGTGGCCCAGGCCCAGGGCGTTCGTCCTCTGGCGGAAGAATTTTTGGTGAACGTAACGACTAACGGTGCCCAGACCGATCCGAGTATCTCCAGTGATCTGGATGGCAATTTTGTCGTGACATGGACGACGGATGCCCAGTGGAACAGTTATTTTGCCGGAATTTATGCCCGATGGTTCGATAAGACCGGACTTGCGATTACCGGTGAAGTCGCCGTGACACAGCAGCAGGCTTCCAGTGGTACGCCCTATTATGGTCCTTCTTATGTGTCCATGAGTCCTGAAGGTTACGCGGTTGTTTTGTACAGTTATGCCTCCGGGAGCACATTCGATACATCGCTCTACAAGAGCGTTTATGGCGTCGTAAAATCGACTGAAGATGCGGTTGCGAATAATTTTGTTTCGCGACAGCTAATAGCCAATGGGGGTTATAACGGCAGTGTGGATTTCGATTCCAATGGTCGTTATGTCATTGCTTATTCACAAAAAGAGGCGGCGACGGCCAATCTTCAAGCGATTGAATACGTCAATACATACGCGGTTGGTTATCAGATTTCGATTGACAGCAATTTGAGTTATAACGAGACGATTTATCTTCCAACGTTTGCGGTCAATTCTGACGGGAACGCGAACAAGTATTATATTACAGGTGGTTCGGATAATGCATCGTTGGTCAAGTTGGATCAGGGCAATCCGAGCGTAGGAGTCGATGCCGATGGTGATATATTCATTTCTTATCAAGGCTTTGGAATGGATGTATCGTTTGTCCAAGTGGAATCGGCCGACAATATTATTGACGGATTTGTTTTTGAAGACATGGGGGCATACCAGGTGATGAACCTTATCTTTGCCAATGACCTATGTTATTTCAATCGAGCAGTCAAATACGAGGGAACCCAGAAAATCGCCTATGAAGGCAAAAACGACGATTTGCTCGGTACGGATGAAAAACTCCGGGAGCTTCGCGAAGCCAAGTATACAAACTACGACGATCCATCGCTTTATACGGAAGGCATTTTGTATCAGGCGCTTTCTTATGCGTGTGACGATAAGCGTAACGGAGTCGATACGGACACGTTTACCCGGGCAGTTGTTGTCGGGGCGGCCAAAGCGGGCGCAACGAGCGAACAGCAGGCTCGCGTGGTCGCCATTGTCGATTATTTTATGTCAAAACTGAAAGGGGCTTCCAACGACGCGCTCTTCACGACATTCAATAATGAAGGAGACAAGGACTCCGGTTGTCCCAGTGGTGTTGTAAACAATTATCGAGACGGTTCCAATGCGAGATTTTACATTTATCTTCCAAGAACCGGTCGCGAAGATGAGAGCATCACGATCAACCTCGTTCGGGAAGATCGTTTTAGCATGTATACTAATGTTACCCAGGTAAGTGTTACCGTTGACGTGCCGCTGAACAATGACAATGTACTTGACGCTAATGGGATTACGAATCTCCGCAAAGCGTTGCAAACCGCTTTTAATGACGTTGCGGGGTTCTCTGATTATTCGTTCTATGTGCAAAACGTAACGAATTTAATCGGCGATTGGGTTGGTACAAGCTATGAAATTCCGAATCTCTACGCGTCAGTTCAGAGTGGTTATGTCGTTTATGAAGTCGTTTGCCAAAGCGATGCCCACGATACGCCTTATTACCTGCGCGTAGGCGCAGAGTATTCCCGCATTAATTACAAAGACACGGTGTCAGAGCAGGAAGTAAGTGCGTATGGTTTTTATCAGCAACAGTACGGTAGTTCCGGAACGAAAGAGATCAATACGAAAACGGCCATGACCAACAGCGGCGATGTTGTTGTCGGCTGGCAGCAGTATAGTACTTCGACAGCCGGATATTATGATACCGCGGTCAATATAGGACACCCCATATCAACGAAAACGTCTCAGATTTTCCTGCGATCATTCAAAGAATCGACTGATAACGCAGGACCGATTGTGACGCAGGTTGCTCTGCCAGACGGCACTCGGGTTGAGGAAGGTCAAACTGTAACATCCACGGTCAAAAATCTGGTCGTCAGTTTTGATGAAAATCTTATGACCAAAGTGTGTGGATATAATTCGGCGCACTCGGTGGACAACCTGGCCAATTGGGTTCTGCTTTGTGATGGGGTCGAAACGGCCAATGCCATTGAAAGCATCTCTTTTGGGATGAGCGCTTCGCGTTCACTTGCTTTGGACAGTGTTAACCCGGCCGTAAACGAGGGTACGCTGGCCCTTGGGTCGAACAAGTGGGAAGCTGTTATTACGTTCAAAGACGGTTATGAGTTGACGACAGGCAATTACACCCTGATCGCCAAATGCAACATACAGGACGTTGCCGGCAATGCGCTTTATGCTCAAGGGCTGAATTTCCCGGCGACGGATTATGAAATTAACTTCAGCATCATTTCACTCAATACGCCCTTGGCGTTTGACACGGAAGACTCTCCGTTTACTTCGCACTATGTCCCGGAAATTGTGGTAAGTGATCCTGACGGCGATTCCGCCGAATCGGAAATTTTGACCAATCCGTCTGTTATAGACAATATTACGCGGCGCGACGTGCTTGATGAAGAGTCGTCGATTTTCGAAACGCCAGGCAATCCGAACTCCGTTGCTTCCGACGCGAACGGCAACTTCGTTGTTGTTTGGACTTCTTGCATCGATCAAAGCGTGATTACGGATGAGCTTGCCCAGGATACCGGAGTTTGGGTCAAGATTTATCGTCAGGAATATGTTATGGATGCCAATGGCAAGCGGACATACGTAACCGACGTGATCAAGGAATTTCGAATTGCGGATACAGAGGCGTACAAGGATGAATCCGGTACCTGGCACTTTGCCTCTCAGGCTTCCGTTGCGCTCAATGACAAGGGAGATTTTGTCGTAGTATGGGACCAATACAACGAAGATTCGGAAAGTCGGGAAGTCTATGCCCGACGCTACTCGCTTATGGGTAAGGAGTTGGGTATCAATGGCGGTACCGGTAACTTCATGGTTAATATATCCGACGAAAAGGACCAACAGAACGCGTCTGTGGCCATGGACGCCGACGGCGATTTTGTAATTGTTTGGGAAAGCTTTGGCCAGGATTACGACGCGCAGGATACTTGGGGTATTTACGGTCGCCGCTTTACGAACGATGGTTATTCGTTTGGTATTACCGATACGCAGCAGACCTTAACCATTGGTGGTACCGTGGTTACTGGTACGTATTACATGAAGCTCAAATATACTTACGAAATCAACGGAGTGGAATATACAAGTTCGACCGATTTCATTCCGATCGCGGTGGAAACGGCTCGTAACGCGGCCGAGATCAAAGCGGCCTTGCTCAAATTGAAAGACAAGGATGGAAACATCCTCTTTGAACAGGGAGATTTGACTGTGACGGCTCTGGCCTCCAATCAAATTTTGATTGGGTTTACCGGTCAATATGCCAATCGACCCATCGATCTGCTTACGGCCACCGCATACAAGACGGCGGGAACAGGCGTCGATCCTGTCCGAACAACATCGGTAACCGTGAATATCAACCAAACCACGGCCGGTTCGCAAGGCTCGGAATTTCTGATTAACGACACGGTGGAGAATCATCAGCGTTATCCAAGTATTGCTATGGATTCGTCTGGTAATTTCATCGTATCTTGGACCGCTTGGGGCAGTGCCGACGACGCAAGTTATGAAACGAATATTTACGCGAAGCGTTATGTTGGCAACAGTTATTTGCAAAACACGAGTACGTATTCAGTTTATTCGTCCGTTTCGGGGGGCAGTACAGGAACGCCTTACGTAATTGATTCGAGTGAAGAAACACTAAATAAAAACGCGGGGGACTCCTCGTTTACCGGCGTCTGCAACATAACAGTCGGAAACGGCAAAGAATCCTGGAGCGGTACCGGAACCTTGCTCTCCACCGGATTGCATATTCTTACCGCGGCCCATGTGGTTTACGACAGTACCAAACTGGCTGCCGTTTCGCCGCAGTCCATCATCGTTACATTTGAATATTCCGGCGCTTTGTATACTTACGAAGCCGAAGAAGTTTATGTTCATGCCGACTACAATGGCAAACCGGAGTATTCCCCGGATATTGCGATTATTCAGTTGACGAAGCAGGTTGCCTCCAATATTGAGCGTTATGACGTTTACCGAAACAGTGATGAAATCGGTAAAACCTTTACCGTCGTTGGTTATGGTTATTACGGATTGGGTAATGACGAAGATACCTCTACCCGGAAAAGCGGTATGAAGCATTGGGGACAGAACCAGTTTGAACTTATCGGAAATCAATATGATCCGACCTTCATTTCGGCGCAACTCGTCTTTGACTTTGACGATGGCACGGTTGCCAACGATACGATTGGCAACAATTACGGGTGGCGAAATCTTGGCCTTGGCGCCAACGAATCGGGAACAGCCCAAGGCGACTCTGGAGGTCCTTCGTTTATCAATAATAAAATTGCGGGAATTACCAGTTGGGGATATACGGCCAGCGACTACGGTTCTGTTTATGGTGATTGCGATTTTGCCGTTCGTGTTTCGTCTTATGTCGAATGGATTGACGCCATTCTCGACGGTGGTATCGGCAGTGAATTCCTCGTTAACGCCAATGACGGTACGGTTGGTAGTCGTTACTTTGCGGATAACGAATCGGGATACCAGATATGGTCTTCAGTAGCCGTAGACGATAGTGGAAACTTTGTCGTAACTTGGACGAGTTATAATCAGGACGGTCATGGTGACGCGATGACCGGCGCAACCCGGAATGGTCTTGGCGGTATTTATGCGCGACGCTATCACGGCAGCGAAGAAAGTGGTGATAACGTCTTTTTGGTCAACAACTTTACGGAAAAAGATCAAATTGCCTCCCAGATCAGTATGGACCGCGAAGGTGATTTTGTTATAGTCTGGGAAAGCTTCAAGGACCGTGAAAATCAGGCCAGTGATATTCCGGACAGCTTTGGAATTTATGCCAAGCGTTACGTGAACACGGACGATTATTTTCAGGCTCGTGTTAATGCATACACACAGGCCAACGCGGCGACAGCCTGGACTTCCGACGCCTTCCCGACCTTGCCTGCCGGCATTGCTTCACTTACGATCAAAACGATTGGAGTGGTTGGTGTTGATGGTGAATACGGCAGTGAGTTCTGTGTCGAAAATGTTTATTTGGATGAAGAAAAGCAGCGAACTAATTCGGTGAATCAGTCCTTGGCCGGGGATCAGCTTGCCGGCAGTGTTTCGCTTAACGCCAACGGTGACATGGTTTTCGTTTGGACGAATCTTGGGGTTCGTACCGTTAATACGCAAGGACAAGTGACGCAAGGGTCCGAGGTTTATTGCCGCACGGTCACACTTGCGGACGACGACGCTCCCCCAACTGTTACCCGTGTTGACGCGGACTTCTATAATGTAACCGTACTGGATGACGACGATGATAATGATACCAATAATGTTTCTGTTTGGGCCAAATCGGAGACATCGTTGTTCAATGGTTATGATTTTGGCGACGGCGAAGCTCCTACCGAGATACATTTCACGTTCAGTGAAGTGATGTTCTCTGAAAAGTTGGCTGCCGCGATCAAGAACGTGAACAAGACGATTGTTCGTTCGGCCACAGAAACGGAACGTGAATATCAGGCCCGTTATGCTGCGGCAGTTCTGGAAGTACTGAATCAGTTGTACCAAAAAGAAGGGAGTCAGGGCAAGAGTATTCTCGATATCTCGAATTGGTCCTTGTTGCTTAATGGTTCGGAAGTTTTTGCCGCGCTTTATGTCGGTTTGGATTATCAATATGAGGAAGTCGATCTGACCACAGGTGTTTACAACGAAGATTCCGTGGGAACATATGTTCTTACCATTGGATTCTACGAGGTTGACGACGATGGTAATCCTGTCCAGCGGACCAAGACGGTCACGGACGAAAACGGCAATATAACGCAGGAAAAAGTATATGAAGTCGAAACCGACGCTTATGGCAACGTGATTCTCGACGCCAATGGCAATCCTGTGTACAAACTGGATTCGGCGGGACAGAAGATTCCTGTGATTCAATCGTCTCTTTCGCCGGGCAGCTATGTGCTCACGCTCAAGGATAATGTTACGGACCTGTTCGGCAATAAGCTTGACGGTGATTATGACGGCACAGCCGGTGGTTCGTTCAATATACGCTTTACGGTAGCCGGTTCGACAGGTACGGTTGTTGATCCGGATGATCCGGACGCCCCGACTGGCGACGACGCTGGTGATGGTGTTTTGGGCTCGAACCTGACGGTAGGGCATAACGATCCGGACTCCGTTTCCTGGATTGATCCTGATACCGGTTTGCAGCACTTTATTATTGTTGTGACGACCGAGCGTCTGATTGAAGACGGTGAGGACCTTGCGTCTTCGTACAAGCTTGTTACGAATCCGGCAGGAACGACAAGCACCGGCACGGGTACGACGACATCGAGCACGACGAAGTATGCGCTTGTCACAGACATAGTTATGCGGGAGTATGTAGAAGACGCGACGGGTACGATCGTCGCGGCCGGTTCGGAAGTGGTCGTCAGTGGAGCCAGTGGCAGTCAGTATGAACCAAGTATCGCGGCGACCTCCGTAGGCAACTATGTTATTGCGTGGAACGGATCGGGCGACAGTGCGTCTAACGGAGTGTATGCGAACTTCTATATGGACGGGCAGGTTTATACAAAGTTTGTCAGTTCGCCGGGTATGTCTTGTACGAAAGTCAAGGTTGAAATTTCGGGTGAAACGGTTATGATTGCTTGGGTACAGGGGAGTACCGATGTTACATCCCGTGGCGATAAAGTCATGGCCCGTTTGTACGATATTAAAGGTACGGCTCTTACCAATGAGTTCGTTTTTATTGATGAACGGTCCAATTCGGTAGAAGCATTTGATTTGAGTGCGGATCGCGCAGGAAATCAGGGCGTATTTGGTGTTTCGTGGAATGTTTTGTATCCGGACAATCAGACCAATCCGTCCGATATCTTCGTGCGAACCTATTACATTACGGATTTGATAAGTGCATCGTACGCGACAAAAAGGAACGCTTACACCGTTAATAAACGCGTGAACTCGATTGAAGATGGTCAGCAGAACGATTCGCAGATTACCATGGACAACAGCGGCAATATGTACGTTGTTTGGACCAGTTCGACCAACAACGATATTGATGTGTATGCCCGAGCTTATTATCTGAATGGTTCGTCCCGTTTGTTCAACGGGTCAACGACCGATACCATGATCAATACGGTCACGCCGCACAAACAGTGGCACCCGGATATTGCGGTATCACCTGATGGCGGTCGTGTTTTGATTACTTGGCAGTCTCACGATGCTGAAGGCAACAACTTCAATACAACGACCGGCGAAGAATTGAAAGACTATGGCATATGTGCCCGTCTGTTCAATTGTTCTTCTGGTGTTTCGATCAATCCGGTTTCGGGAGCGAACAAGGCGGACGAATGGGTTGTGAACACGATTCACAACGGGGATCAGGAGCGTCCCACGTGTACCGTTTTCTCGGGCGCGTCGATTCGTTTCGTTGTGGCCTGGGTAGGTCCCAATACACTGATTCCGACCACGACCACGGCCACGAATGATACTGCCAGTTCGATTACGATCAATGGCGATGATTATGATACGATTCCCGGTTTCTATCAGGTCTTCCTGAAATACTATCCGTTTACAAAATTCGGAATGAGTACTTATACAGATAAGTCGATCAGCGAGGTAACGACCAAGGCACTTGCTCAAGTTTACTCAATGGGTAACGACAGTACGACAACTTCCAAAGAACACGGGTACTACAATCCGAGCAGTACGCGTTCGACGGTAACGGTATCGGCTTCGACCCCATCGGGTGGAGGCGAAGAAGCCAGTTCCAATTTCGTGCTGTCAGGCACTACGGGTAATGATCGCCTTGTTGTGACGAGTTCGGCTACAGGTTTATCGATAACGCTCAACGGCCAGAAGGTTTCGCTTGCTTCGGGTGTCAAGACCATTCAGTTCAGTGGTATGGGCGGCAGCGATACGATTGTGGTGAACGGCTCTTCGGCCAACGAGAGTATTGTGGTAAACGGCATGGGTTCGTCCGTAAAATACAGTCTGTACAGTAGTGGTAATGGTGTCCTGATGAGCTTGAGTGCCAGTGGCATTCAGGCGGTTGAATTGGCTTCCGGCGGTGGCAGTGACAGCCTTTCGGTGATAACATCCAAAGGCAAAAACGATGTGACGTTCGCGCCAAACGCAATTTCGATTGCTTCGAGTGACGGTTTCAGTCTGTCGGCGGTGAACTTTAAGGAAGCAGTTGTATCGAGTCTCGTGGGAACGGACGTTGCATATATCAAGGGATCAGACGACGACGAAGAATTGTATCTTGCCAACGGCAGCGGCAATTTCGTCAGTGGTGATTGCAATTATCAGTTCAGTGGTTTTGCTTCGGTCGAGGCAAATGGCGGCGGTGGTTACGACTTTGTTCAGGCGAACGGCGTTCGCTATTTCAATTCGATTCCGTTGTATATTATTGTCAATACTGATACTTCGACTCAAATATTGAGTGATTTTGATTATGTTACCGTGAATGGAAGTGGTGACGCGGTTGGGCAAATACGCGGTTCGAAAGGCAGTGATGCTCTGGTTGCCGGTCAGACATCCGGGCGTTTTACTTATTCGATGGGTAACGTCGTTGAGTTCAATTATGTCACCGCTTTGACGATTGACAGTAACGGTGGAGCGGATTCCGCATTCCTTTACTCAGGAGGAAAGCAAAAATCGGTTTTCGTCGGCCAGGAAAAAACCGCGACCATGACACAAGGGGTGTATTCCAAGACTCTCAATGGTTTTAGTCGTGTGGTTGTACAAGGTTCGTCCGCGTCTTACGATGTTGCTACGTTGTATGACACGTCCTTGAGTGATACTTTAACGGCAGATGGAACATCCGCAACGTTGACCTCGGGTACGAACGACCTGTATACCCTCTTGGCTTTCAATCAGGTTACGGTTAAAAAAGGCAAGAACAAAGGAAACGATGCCCTCAATATTTCCGATGCAATCGATTTCGTTCTCGAAAAGAGTGAGTGGGAAAAGGTTTGAACCATATGACTCCTGAAGAAAACGTTTTGGTTGTACCGACAGGCCTGTTTCATTCCTTGGGACATTTCCAGGGGTTTTGCACGCAGGTTGAGCGATATCGTGATTCGTTGTTGTCCGGTGCGAATGTGCGCTTTGAGCGTCGGTCTCTTATGGAGAAAAATCCGGCGTACAAGCAACTGATTCCGTATATGATCTTTTGTTGGACAAACGACGTGGGAATAACGCATATCTTTTCCTATGTACGTGGAAAAGGCATGGGTGAGGCCCGTTTGCACAGTAAGCGAAGTATCGGGGTCGGTGGTCATATTAACGACACCGATTTGCGTTCTTCGCAGGCGTTGCACGATCCGGCCCGGGATTTGTATCATGAAGGAATGAATCGCGAACG
>JAQVID010000678.1 GCA_028695865.1 Thermoguttaceae bacterium
TCTTCCGATCTAGCCCCATATGACTAATGTGAACCAGTCCGGAATTAAGGGCTCCAATATCGACGAACGCGCCGAAGCTGACGATGCTTGTCACCTTGCCAATGAGTTCCTTGCCGGGCTCCAGTGTTTCCGGTTTGAGAAGGACCTGTTTGAAGATCGGCAGTACGAACTCCTGACGATTTTCTTCGCCCGGATGAGACAATTGCTGAACGATTTCGCGAATGGCGTGATAACCGGCCTGGAATTCGTTTACCAGATCATCGAACCGGAACGTCCGAAGCTTTTCGACCAGCATGGGTTGACGCTGCGGATTGAACAGATCGTCTTTCGTAAATCCTGCCTTGCTTAAAATGCTTTCGGCAAGCGGATAATATTCGGGATGAATCCACGTGGCGTCCAACGGCTCAAAGCCATTGGATATCCGGAGGAAGCCGATACAGTTGCGATAAATCGTGTCGGTAATACCGGGCACTTTTTTCAGGTCTTCACGGTACCGGAACGGTCCGTTTTGGCGGCGGTAATCACAAATTCGTTTGGCCAGAGTATTGTTCAGCCCGGAGATATAACGGAGTTGGGTATCTTCCATGCGATTCAAATCGCCGCCGAGTCGATTCACGGCCAGTTCAATGACTTCGACCAGCGCTTCCTTGAGATTTTTCGGTTTGGCGTCTGACGGCCGCAGACCAATGACCAGATTAAGCGGATCGATTTTCGTCAATTCAGCAACCGGATTCAGAAGGCGGCGTCCAATACTGATCGTTTCGCGAACAAGCGAATTATGTGCAGGAAATTCTTGACGGGCAGCCGGACTGGAGGACCACGTTTCGGCTCCGACTTCGCTGACAGTGACGAAAACGACGTCTTTATCCAAATAGAAATCCTGAATCAGTTTTGAGAAGAATAGTTGAGCTTCCCGTTCTCCGGTGCCCATACCAATAGCGATAATCGAAAGGTGATACTTGTCGATCAGTTCGCGAATACAGGCTTGTGCTTTGGTTTTGCGATCCGCGCTCCCTGTAATATAAACAGAATCATGGGCCAGGACATTGCCAAACTCGTCGAGCGCGACCAACTTGCAACCGCGACTGAAATTGGGCATAAACGCCAAAACGCGGTAGCCTGTCAGACTCTTGTGAAAAAGAAGATTACGAAGATTTTTCGCCAAATTCCGAACCGTCAAGTCTTGTGACTGCTGGACCAGATCGGTGTAGAGTTCTTTTTTCAGTGTTGGAAGAATTTGCGTATCGACGACCTTAGCCGCAATGGGTTTGAGGTATTCGCAACACGAATTCGTTGCCGGAGCCAAATCGGCCACAGCCTTGTCGAGTCCGTGATCGGGAGGAAGGAAAATGTCAATTTTAAGGACACCGGCCTGCTGCCCATTGTTCAATTCCTGAATCGTGTACAACGAGCAGGAACTGATATTAATCGAGGCATCGAAATAATCTTTGAACACTCTGTTTTGAGTGTCCTCTTCTTTCTTTCGGGCAGCCTGTTTTTTCTCTTTTTCTTTCTGGCGACGTGTTTGAGCAGGAGTCGCGACCGGTTTGGCGGTTGTCGTGTCCGCCGCAGGAGACGCTTGAGAAGGAGCTTCAGACTCCGATTTTGTATCTGCTGGAGACGGCGAAACATTTTGAGAATCAACGGTTTCCTGCGTCGCCGTAGTTGCAACTTCCTCGGCGGGAGCCGGCTGGGCTTCTGCTGTCGGCTGTACTTCTGCTGTCGGTTGGGCTTCTGTCACCGGCTGTACTTCTGTCGCGGTTTGAACTAAAGGCTCGGCGACTTCTGCCGCACGGGTATTCGCGTCCCCTGAATCCGCTGCCTGTTGCGGTTCGGCTGGCTTGGCCGACTGCGTTGGCTGCGTTGCCTGTTGGGGGTGCGGTACCGATGGAGCGATATGACTGCACTTCAAGACGCCATACTGTCGCAAAGCGTCTCGCAAGCAATTTCTGACGTCCATGTTGTCGTTCATGCGTTCCGCCAAGAGCGGTACGATGGCCTGAAGCACATCCTCAGCCGTTGCGTAGCCCTGTTCCGGATTGACCCATTTGGCGGCCAGCGATTCCGGCGTTGTCTGTGAATCGGTCGCCTTGAGTATCTCGTCAACCAATGCATCGAGTCCGGCCTGACGCGCTTTGACGGCCGCCTCGTCTTTTTGGGGACGGAGTGGACTTTGTAAATCGTCCAATCGCTTTTTCGTTCTCGCCTCACGTATTCGCTTTTCAAGCAATTCGTCCAAATGACCTGACGCGGCCATATTGCGGAGAATCGTCTCCTTGCGTTGGGCAAATTGCTGTTGCTCTTTGTACTGTGAGGCGACACGTCGGATTTTCTCTTCGCTGAGATTATTACTCTCATCACGTCGATACCGGGCTATAAATGGGGGAGGAAATCCCTGTTCGAGGAGTTCAATGACTGCTTGAATGTGTTCCACCGGAATCTTCAAGTTTTGGGAAATCACATTGACGTTAATCGCAACTGGTTCTGACATTTGTTTACCGCCTTTGGGGCATATCGGGAACAATAGAAGATCGAACAACGAGTCTGTGGACAAGTTATGGTCATTGCTTTGGACCAACTTGGCATCCATGATTAACAGGAATTCGCAAACGGGCTTTCT
>JAQVID010000679.1 GCA_028695865.1 Thermoguttaceae bacterium
AATCGCAAGGTATTCAAGTTTCTTCATGAACTCCGCGTCAAACATGTCGTGTCCCTGCCAAAAGTTCTTCTATGACTTCATCGGTTGTTATTCCTTCGGCATGACCTTCGAAATTGAGAATGATTCGATGTCGCAAGACCATGGGAGCGATCGTGCGAATGTCGTCTGAAGTGATATTAAAGCGACCGCAAAGGAGCGATCGGATTTTCGCCCCGAGCATGAGTGACTGCCCGCCCCAAGGACTGGCTCCGTAACGAACATATTTTTTAACCTTCGGCGTGGCACTGCTGCCGCCGGGGTGACTTGCAAGGACAGTCGATACGACCATGTCAAGCAATTCGTCTGAAACCGGAACCATTCGGGCACATTGTCCCAGGTCCAACAGCAGAGAGCCGGCGACCGTTTTTTCGACTTGCGAGGGGATGTCGCAGGTCGTTCTTCGCAAGATTTCGGCCAGTTCATTCTCTTGCGGAAACGCGACCAGAAGCTTGCAGAAGAACCTATCCAATTGCGCTTCCGGGAGCGGATATGTTCCCTCCATTTCAAGCGGATTTTGCGTCGCGAAGACCGAAAACATTCCGTCGAGCCGATGTGTCAGGCCGCTGACCGTGACCGAATGTTCCTGCATAGCCTCCAGCAGAGCCGCTTGCGTCTTGGGGGTTGCCCGATTGATTTCGTCTGCAAGTACAATATTGGCGAAAATGGGACCACGGTGAAATTCAAAATCGTGTGACCCTTCGCGGGGAATAATCACATTCGTTCCGGTGATGTCGGCAGGCATGAGGTCCGGCGTAAATTGGATCCGCGAAAATGTTCCTTCAATCGCTTCGGCCAGTGAACGAACAAGAAGAGTCTTGCCCAGTCCTGGCACACCTTCCAGAAGAGCATGTCCCTTGGCGGCAATCGCGATGAGTGAAGATTCAACAACATCGTCAAGGCCCACGAGTACACGCCCCAACTGTTCTTTCAGCGTTTGAACTCCTTGGCAACAGATCGCAAGCCGCTTTTCAATATTGTTTTTGTTTAACGTCGTCATGTCGATGATTCGTTCTTTCTGTCTTAGAGTGTTTTTGGGGGGAGCATGAAGCATTCCGGCAACAGGGGACGCAATCTGCTGTATTCCGGCTTTTGCATATTCGCCTGAATACGCCCAAGTAATCTTGAATGGATGTTGCAGTCGAGCGACTTTTGTGTTATCCCGGAGCCGGGTACCGCACTGCTCAAAATATCGTCCATTCGGGAGGCAAGCAGATCGAGTATCAAAAGGAAACGTCCCGGGCTGCTGCGGAATTTGCCCGCACTGTTTTGTTGTTTTGCCGTTTCGGCCGTTTGACGCAAGACGGTCAAGCGATTCCAATATTGAAAATACAGATCGACCAGCGTATCGACTTGACACAGTGACCGCTTCAGTTCGCGAAATTCCTGTTGTTGAATTGTTCGTGGTTTCTTCTGTTGAGTACTTTTCTTTGAAGTATTTGGCATGTGTTGCGTCAGCAGTTCCCAGGAGTATCGCTCACGGGGCAGTTCGGTCCATTCGAAAAACAGGTCGTTTGCGTGAAGCGCGTATACGAAGAACAATTCGTCAAGGGAAGCGACGTCCTGCTCCGATATGCTCCCCCGTTTTGCGAGACATTCGAAAAAGCGATTAAGGCACTGTAGTGAATCGGTCAGGTCTTTGTAATTATTTGGAAAAGCAATACACGGATTGCATTGCAAAAGCAAGTTCCCCGACGCGTTGAGTAACAGACCCGAATGCGTGATGGACGCGAACGCGCCGTTCAAATTGAAATCGGGCGAATTGGCGATAATCTTTTCCATGATCTTTTCGAAGCGTTCCGCAAGTGCCCGGTTTTTACTCTTGCAAATTGCCTTGCGAATAATATAACAGTCGCCCATTAGTAACTCAAGGGAACAGACCGGCGCGAGCAAGTCCATAACCTGCCCGCTTTCTTCGTAGATTTCGCGCGAAATGTCCTGATAAAGCGATTGCAAGCGGTTACGCCGCGAGTCGGGAGGCAAAACATCAGATTCCAACCAGGCGAATATCCATTGCAATTGATCGTCAAGAGAGGTTGGCATGCCGTTTATCGTCCCGATTCGCGTTGGTCTCAACATCTTGACGTCCAGATTCGGAGCCGGACTGGCGTAATATGTACCGATTGCCGCTTCAAGATCGAACGTTTTCCAGAGCACGTCGAGTTCTTCAAACGCAAGCGATTTAATCAAAAGCCGACCGCACTGATTGCGCCAATCAATCATGGTCGGGTCCTTCGAATCGGACAAAAATCCTCGCGACAACAGCATAGGGCGAGCTGTTTCAATTTGTTTGTTCGTTTCGGTTTCCTTTTGTCGGTCAATACGCAGCAGTGCACAAAGCAAACACTCAAGCAAACAGCGTCGCCCAAGCCGATTATATAAAAGAGCGCGATCCGATTCGTTCCAATCGATGGTATAATCTTTGCGTAATTGCGAGGAGGCTTGGACAAAATCGTTCTTGTTCTTTTCCCAAACCGATTTTAATTCCCAAACGCGACTGGCCAAAAGAGCGTCGCCGTAATTTCGAGGCTCATACCATACCGGCAGAGAATCGCCTGCCTGTAATCCTGATAATGT
>JAQVID010000043.1 GCA_028695865.1 Thermoguttaceae bacterium
AAATCGATCTTTTTTTACCGCGGCCAAAAAAATTTTTTCTACTCGAAATTTTGGGGAAAAGCTGTTTTTGAACGCAAATGCTTTTACGTAAATAAGCAAGATAGTTAAAATAGAGGGTCGCGAACTTCTCTTTATCGGCTGTGTGCCACTCCGAGCTTGAATGTTCTTGACGCGTTGCTTTCATTTGGTACAATGATGTTTTACACGACCGCAAAATACTTTGGTCTTCCCGGGTATGATGTTACGGATCGAAGCGTTTGTATGAGATACGTAATATATAATACAATATATATTGATATATTGTGATACATTATGTATATTGCATACCTCCCGTGAACAAAACCCCCTGACCAGACGCCTTGCGGCAGTATTTGTGTGACAATAACTGTCGGCAACGACTACCATAAAAATAATTAAAAATAATTGAGTTCATGATGACTACAGTAAGAACACGTTTTGCGCCAAGCCCAACCGGTTACCTTCATATAGGCGGTGTGCGAACGGCACTGTTTTGTTATCTCTTTGCCCGGAAGAACCGCGGTCAATTCATTTTACGCATTGACGACACGGACCAGCAACGGAACGTTGAAGAAGCTTTGGCACCGATACTCGACGGTCTGCGTTGGCTTGGTATTCAATGGGATGAAGGTCCCTTGGTTGGCGGCCCATACGAGCCTTATTATCAGTCGCAACGAGTGGAAAAATATCAAGCGGCGGTTGATCGGTTGATCGCGGAGGGACACGCATATTATGATTACGCGCTTCCCGAAGAATTACAGGCCGAGCGAGACGCGGCGCTTCAGGCAAAGACGACGTTTGTTTACTCGCGGCGGTTCATGGCAACAACGCCGCAGGAACGAACCGAATTTGAAGCCCAGGGACGTAAAGCGGTTGTGCGACTCAAGATGCCCCGCGAAGGCAAATTGGTTATCGACGATCTCATTCGTGGTGAGGTTACTTTTGATTGGGCCATGGAACAAGACCATGTTATTCAACGGGCTGACGGCTCGTGTCTTTATCATCTGGCAAACGTCGTTGACGATTACGAGTTTGGTATTACTCATGTCATTCGCGCCGAAGAGCATTTGTCAAACACTCCGCGACAAATATTTATTGCGCATTCGCTCGGTTATGAACTTCCCCGCTATGCCCATCTGCCTTTTGTCGCCGAGCCGCAGAACAAGACCAAATTGAGCAAACGCAAACTCGATAAGTATCTCAAGAATCGCGACTTTGCCAAGTTGGTTGAACATGGCAAGCGAATCGCCGATCGCGTTGGACTTCAAACGGAAGCGGACGGTTTTAATCCGGTCATTGTCGACTTTTATCGTCAGGTCGGATACTTGCCGGAAGCGATTGACAACTATATCGCGCTCCTCGGTTGGGCTTTGGATGACAAGGCGGAATTCTTTATGAAAGACGATTTGATTGAGCTTTTTACGCTCGATCGGGTCAACAAGGCCCCGGCGTCATTCGATCCGGCCAAACTTTTCGCGTTTCAGGAAAAGCACATGCTTCAGCTTCCTCTTGAAAACAAGTATTCGCGTGTTCTGCGGTATTTGTTCGCGGCAAACCTGATTGCTTCTGACGCGGTTCCTTCGACCGTGTTTGCCGATTTGCCGGACGAAATGCCTGTGAATACAGCGGTGACCATGCCAGGGTGCCCGGAACTTTCTTCAGAGCAAGTGCGAACAACGATCGAAAAGTTGATCGTGGCCGCCGGGGATCGAATTAAGGTTTCCGGCGACATCCTTGATTTCTCCGATTTCTTCGCAAGTGATGCAAACTTCCCCATTGACGAAAAAGCGTGGGACAAACGAATTACACAAGACGCAAGCGCGCCGATTCTGCTCAAGGAACTTCGTTCACGCTTCGCCGCTATTCCTGAAGAAAAATTTACCGCTGCGGAAACGGAAGCTCTTTTACACGCGTTCATGGAAGAAAAAGAGCTCAAGCCGGCCCAAATCATTCACGCTCTGCGCGTTGCGACCACAGGCAAAAGCGTTGGGTTGGGCATGTTCGACGCACTCGAAATTCTGGGGCGTGCACGAACGCTCAAACGCTTTGATACCGTACTGGCGAAAGTTGCTGTACAATGACTCCTGTTCGTTTTGTCTGCGGAAGTCCTGCCGTGTGCAAAGGCGGAAGTCTCGTCGTGTGCAAAGAACGCCCTTTTTAGAACGGTTTGCCCACGACGCGGCAGTGCGGAAGCGATTCATAAGCGGCAATTTCTTCCGCGTGGGGGGCAAAGGCAAGGACCCGAATCGATGCACGCGGAAATTGTCGGGATGTTTGCTCCACTTGTGCACGAAACGCCTTGTCTCCAGGATCAACCGAGTCGATGACAATCACACCGGGGGCATCGCTCACACCGGGGGCATCGCTCAATTCCAAAAGTTCTTTGAATGTTCCCCTACGCGCGGTTCGTGAATGGAATGTGTAAAGCTCAACGACGAATCGTCCCAATTCGGCATCGTTTTCCGAGACGACAAAAACATCTGTCGCCGAAGGCGCTTGCGGGAACGAATTGCATTCCAGGAGAATCGACAGAAACGGAGACGCTTTTTCGTTTTTTGTAATAAGGGCTTTGGCAATATCACTGTCGGTACAAGTTTGCGGCAAGGAGAAAAATCCTTTTTCGCCACGCAAAAAAGTTTCGAACCAATCGCGGCCGAAGCAGTTCCATTGATCAAGATAAAAGCGTCCGGAGATCGACGCGGGACGACCGGTCCGAAGTTCTCCTTGGCAAAGCGAATCGACCAGCAGTACAATTCGCGCAAGCGGCGAATATTGCTGAAGTCGGTCGAACGTTGCCTGTTCGTACTGACCGGGATACTCCTGAAACACAAAAAACATATCGGGCGATACTGTTTGATTCATCGTATCACAAAGATATTCGTCCGGTGAATTGTATTCCACAAGAGAGAATTCATGCCACGCTTTCAGAGCACGCAGCCAGGAAGCGACTTCGCGAAATCCCTGTCGGTTACTGTTGCCGCAGACAGCGACACACAGCGGACGACGCGCTGTATCCGGTCGAAAAGCGGTTAAAGTTGGCACAAGCTATTCTCCTTTTTCCGTCGAGAATTTGCCTTGGTAATCGGCATAAGCCTGCTTGGCGGGCGAACGCAAAATATAAGCAAAGACAACAAGGGCGACCAGCGTGGTCACAATGCTTACACACTGCGAGACACTCAAGCCGGTTCCCAGGAACGAGGCCTCGTCGGTTCGAACAAGCTCCAAAAAGAAACGGTTGGCAGCATACAAAAACAGCATGGTAACAAAAAGGAGTCCATCACGCTTGTATATCCGATCCAGCGCAAGGAGCACAAAACAGAGGAGAAACGCCGCAAGCGAACTAATGATTTGCGAAGGCCAAACCGCTTTGATTGTTGCGTAGTTCGGGACAAAAACGAATCGTTCCGTTTTGCTTTCGGCCTCGGCCTGCTTGGCGTCTGCACTTATGTTTTTATCCGGTACATGACACACAAAGAGAATGCTTTGCCGCGGCGAATTCATCATGGCCGTATACAGAAAATGAAAAAAATCGCCATTGCCGTATACTTCCACGAGTTGCAACCGCTTTTGGATATTCGCGTCAACGACTTTGCAGTTTCCGGCGTAGCCAATCTGTTTAATTATCATGCCAGGCTTCATACCGGCCCGGGCAGCAGGCGAATCGGCGTCGACCGACGCAATGACGACCGGACCCGGCTCCGCGGTCCAAAGCGATTGGGACGCGTGCTTGAGCGAAAAGACCGTTCTTGTTGCGATGTTTGATTGAGCCGGCTTGAGGACGATTCCTGCCAGAGACGCCTCACCGGTTTCAAGCTGGTGCACATGGGCGGGACTGCCAACAGGGAATGTAATTCCGGGCGGTCCATCGCACACCGCGCCGAAGCAGCAGCCGTTCATGAGACATCCCAGACGCCCAATGGCGATTCCGAGCATGAGCCCGGGCGCAAAGAGATCGAGGGTCGCCAGGACGGGCAGCTTGCGAATCGTCAGGTAGGCAAGAACACCGAAAATACCGCCGATAATCGAGCCGTATACGACAAGTCCTCCGTTGGCCATATTGAAGATGTTGCAAATGGTACCCCAGCATGAATCGGCGACAATCGTACTCCAATATTCGAAAACGAAAAATGTTCTGGCGCCGAGAATACCGCAAAGGACGCCGACCGTGGCAATGGAAACAAGGGTGTCTGGCGGGATGTTCCATTTTCTTTTTCCCCGCCAGAGTACCAGACCGGTCGAGCAGATGATCGCGAGCATGAGAAAAACGCCGTAACCGCGGACAGGAAATCCGCGGGCTTCGGCCAGTTTCGGCATAATAACAACGACAATGAGCAAGGCGACCGCCGCCAGAGAGCAATAACTTCCCAAGTCGTTAAACGGTCGTCTTCGCAAATATCGCGTAGTAATCATCCAGGCAATCATTGCAAGAATCAGCCAGAAAAAAAGACCGATTCCAAATAAGGGAAAACCGCAAAGCTGCGACGGAATGTAAAAAAGAGTCGGTCTCATGTGTTCGTTTCAAAAAAGGTCAGACTTGGGGGGCGGGTTCAATTACCATGTTATCGATCAGTCGGGTTTGACCAAATCGAACGGCCAGAAGGACAACGACATTCCCGGCCACGGTCTCCATTTCACGAAGTGTTTCCGGATCGGCCACACATATATAATCTATCGTGGTATTCGGAACGGCTTCAATCAGTGTACGCATCGTCGCCTTGATAACATCAACGTTGCGCTGCCCGCTGTGAATCAGGTATTCGGCTTGGCCCAACGACTCATAAAGAACCAACGCGTCTTTTCGCTGCTGCTTGTCGAGATACTTGTTTCGACTACTCATGGCAAGTCCGTCTTGCTCGCGAATAATCGGACAACCGACAATCTCAATCGGAAGATTAAGGTCGTGAACCATGTGCTTCACAACGGCCAACTGCTGAAAGTCTTTCTGACCAAAATAGGCGACATCCGCCATGGACGCCTGGAACAGTTTGAGAACCACGGTCGCAACGCCGTCGAAATGAGTCGGACGAAAACTCCCCTCAAGGACTTCTGTTAAAGGGCCTCCGACATGGACTCCGGTTGAAAAACCACGGGGATACATCTGCTGCGGATCAGGAGCAAAAACGAAATCGATTCCAATCTGCGACAGGAGTTCCAGATCAGCGTCGAGCGTTCGCGGGTACTTGGCGTAATCTTCATTGGGAGCAAACTGGATCGGATTGACGAAAACGGAAACGACCGTTATGTCGCATTCGTTTTTCGCGGCAATGGCCAAACTGAGATGTCCATAGTGAAGGGCTCCCATGGTTGGCACCAAACCGATTGTTTTGCCTTCCTTTTTGAATGTTGTGAGACGACGCTGCAATTCGAGAGGGTCACGAATGACTTCCGGAAGTTTGGGTTCCATCGTTTTGACTCCATTTTCATTTTGATAAAACAGTAAACGCGAAACGCGATGATTATGTTCGTGGAACCGGCACACTTCGCACAAGTTGTACCAGTACCTGATCAGCGGTAATGCCTTCGATTTCCGCTTCAGCGGAAAGAATGACCCGATGACGCAATGTGGGCAAGGCAAGTTGAATAATGTCGTCGGGGACAACAAAAGCGCGGCCTCGAAACGCGGCCAGTGTCCGCGCGCCCTGCATGAGAGCAATACCGGCTCGCGGCGAAGCACCAAGACTCAATCGCGGAAATGATCGCGTTAAGCGAACGATTGTATTGATATAATGCACCAGTTGCGGCGCAACGTGTACTCCATTGATCAAAGCCGAAAATCGCAGAATTTCTTCCGGACCGGTCACGGCCGCGGTATCGCCCAGCTTTTCCGCCGGCGCAATCGTTCGTCCGTGCATTTTGAGAATGGTTTCTTCCTGTCCGGCAGTCGGATAGTCGATAATGAGCTTGAACATAAAGCGGTCAATCTGCGCTTCGGGCAGATGATAAGTTCCTTCGGATTCAATCGGGTTCTGCGTCGCCAGAACGAAAAACGGCCGGGGTAAAACATGCGTCTGATTATCAACCGTAACGCTGTACTCTTGCATCGTTTCCAGAAGGGCGGCATGTGTTTTGGCCGGCGAGCGGTTGATCTCATCGGCGAGCAAAAGTTGTGTGAAAACAGGACCGGGGCGAAACCGGAACTCCTGAATCTTGAGGTCGTAAATGGGAGAACCGGTTATGTCCGAAGGCATGAGGTCGGGCGTGAACTGAATGCGTCCGAAATCGCAGCCGAGCACACGTCCCAGCGTTCGGACGAAAAGCGTTTTCCCAAGTCCTGGCACACTTTCGATCAAGACGTGTCCCGCCGAAAAGAGAGCGACAAGCGTACCGACGACCAATTCTTCCTGACCAACAAATACTTTACCGGTTTCGTTGACGATCCGTTGATACAAGGCGGAAAAGGCCGCAAGCTCCGCGTCCATTTGCGCATTGAGTTCAGACGGCCGGAACGGGGCCAATTCGTCAGGCGGCTGATGGGCGATCGACTCACCGGACATTTGCGCTGTTGCAATTGCCTCCGCCGAGGCTTCGGACCCCGTTGGCACTTGGGCGGTCGGGATTCCGTTTGATTGAGACGCAGGGCTTTCGGGCGTAATTTCCGGTTCGTTCATGGTCGTTTGTCTCCCGTTCCTGAAGGAACATAAAAGGATGAGGGCCGTTACGCGTGGGCCTGTTCCCAAGCGATAATTTTGTCTTCATGCTGCAAGGTCAGACCGATATCATCAAGTCCCTTGAGCAGACAGTTTCGGCGGAACGGGTCAAGTTCGAACGGAATGGCCAGCCCGAACTCGTCTGTAACCAGCAACTTTTCCAAATCGACCGTCAGGTAATAAGGATGGTGCGTACTTTCACGGCGAAACAGGTCTTCTATTTGCTCTTCCGAAAGTCTCAGAGGGAGGTATCCGTTTTTGAAACTGTTGTTGTAAAATATATCGGCGAAACTCGACGCGATAACGACCCGGAATCCGTAGTCGTCAATGGCCCAGGGAGCATGTTCCCGACTCGATCCGCAACCGAAATTGCGTCGGGCCAGAAGAATGGTCGCTTTCTGATATTCAGGCTTGTTCAAAATGAAATCAGGGTTGTTTGAGCCGTCGTCCCGATATCGTGTATCGAAGAAGAGGAACTTGCCGAAACCGCTCCGCTGGATTCGTTTTAGAAACTGTTTCGGAACAAGTTGATCGGTATCGATATCGCTTCGATCCATGGGAACAACCAGTCCGGTGTGAGTGACAAAAGCTTTCATGATGTTATATTCCTTTCCTTTATATCCGGTTTAGTGTTCCAAGAGGGTACGAACATCGGCGAAGTGTCCGCAAATCGCCGCCGCGGCTGCGCTGGCCGGTGAAACCAAATGCGTTCGGCCTCCCTTGCCCATGCGACCTTCGAAATTACGATTGCTCGTCCCGGCACAACGTTCGCCCGGTTCCAACCGGTCAGGATTCATTGCCAAACACATACTGCAACCAGGAAGACGCCATTCGAAACCAGCCTCAACGAAAATGCGGTCAAGCCCTTCTTCTTCGGCCTGCTTCTTGACCAAACCACTGCCCGGGACGGCAATGGCTCGCACTCCGGCGGCAACATGACGACCTTTGACCACCGCGGCCGCTTCCCGAAAATCTTCTATTCGGCCATTCGTGCACGAGCCAATAAAGACCCAGTCGAGCTTGATTTCGGTCATCGGTGTGCCCGGCTTGAGGTCCATATAGGCCAGCGCGGAGGCGGCCATTTTGCGCTCATCCGCATTCGAAAAATCGGACGGATTCGGAACACAACCGGTAATCGCGACCCCTTGCGCCGGATTGGTTCCCCAGGTTACCATCGGTTCGATCTTCGACGCGTCCCCTATTTCTACAACCTTGTCGAAAACAGCTCCTTCATCGCTGGGTAACTGCTTCCATTGGGCCACGGCTTCCTCAAACGCCTTGCCGGCCGGGACGAAATGTCGGCCACGCAAGTATTCAAATGTCGTGTCGTCCGGAGCAATCATTCCTGCCCGGGCACCCATTTCAATCGCCATGTTGCAGACGGTCATGCGACCTTCCATGGACAGGGAAGAAAACGCGGAACCCGAAAACTCAACGACGTAACCGGCGCCGCCCGCGGTCGTCATTTTACTGATGATATACAAAATAAGGTCTTTTGCGAAAACTCCGCGAGCAAGCTTGCCCTCGCAATGAATTTTCATCGTCTTGCTCTTTTTTTGTCGAAGTGTTTGCGTGGCCAAAACGTGTTCCACTTCGCTTGTTCCGATACCGAATGCCAAGGCTCCGAACGCGCCGTGTGTCGCGGTATGAGAGTCGCCGCAAACGATTGTCATGCCGGGTCGGGTATATCCCTGTTCCGGCCCCACAACGTGAATCACGCCCTGTTCCGGGTCAAGAATATCGTAAAGCCGAATGCCAAATTCATGACAATTGGCGCGAAGTGTTTCTATCTGCTGGCGTGAAACAGAATCGACAATCGGAATCGTGCGGTCGGTCGTCGGAACATTATGGTCCTGAACGGCCATAACCTTGTCAGGATGGCGTACTTTGCGTCCGGCGATACGCAAACCTTCGAATGCCTGAGGACTGGTAACCTCGTGGCACAACTGCTGATCTATGTAAAGAATGGCATCGTTCCCGGGTTCCTGATACACCAGATGTTGTTGCCATATCTTGTCAAACATTGTCTGTGGAGCCTTTTCCATGGGCGGACTTCTTTCGCTTCGTTTTGCAAATAGGGTGGTTTGAAATACAATATATATTAGTATAACGACCGACTATTTTTCGTCAAGAACGCTTTGCGACGGCAAACGATTGTGGGACGATATTATCGATTGGGGGAATAAAAACGACTGGGTAAAAAGGAAAGGATTGAACCGAACAAAAAAAGTGTATTCTAACGGAATTGTATATGCTGTATTACAAACATAAATACAGTGTGAATACATGGATAAAGCGTGTTTTATTCGTACAGGGACAGACTTTTTCACTGTCTTCTTGCGGAAAATTCACGCTTAAGAGGATTTCCGGCCATATTCCGCTTAAAATAGTCTCTTGGCGCTTGAAAGACAATGCTTGTGAGAGTATAATAATGTATGGAATTTACACAAGTTTTTCCTGTTTTGGACTTTTACCCTGGATTGTATTATCGACATGACCGATAGTTCTTCACCCGCCTCACCGATACCGCCAAACCGCGCGAACGATTTCGACGACCGAACGCAGGTTGTTGGAGAGGTCGAGGTATTTACGCGTGTACCTCAAGCGAAGACGCAAACGGCGCAGCTAAAGACTGGTCTGAATGCCGATGATCTTCTGGAGCCGGACGGTAAAAAGCAAACGGCTTCGGAAGAGAACTCTTCAGTCCAAAGCGTCATGCAAATAACGAATCCCCGATCGATTCCTCCCCATTCTGATGATCCGATCGGTGAGGAACGACCGGTTGACGTGTCCGGGACGGCCAGGAAAGTTGTCCCTGGCGCGGGCATGGTGAATCCGGTATCGCAAGACAGTACGGCTTCGGCGCAAATCGAAACGATGAATGAATCACTTTCAAGTGATCGCGAAGTCGTGCCGGGCGAAAAGACAACCGGCTCTGATGAGACGTTAATATCGCAACAGCCGCCGATAAAAATGAGTGGTTCTTCATTTTTATTGAAACAGGAAGCGGCCGAAGGGGATGCTCCCATTACGCTGCCGACCAATTTCACCATGGACGAAGCCCTTCCGCCGGGAACAACACTAGGGCATTTTCGGATAACGCAATACATTGGCGGCGGCGGTATGGGACGGGTATACGAAGCGGTTGACCTTGCCCTGGACCGTAAAGTCGCGATTAAACTTCTCCCCCACCAGCGAGCGCAAGACCAGGCCTCGGTTGCCCGCTTTCTGAATGAAGCCCGTTCGGCGGCCCGACTCAATCACGAGCATATTGCGCAGGTTTATTTTTGCGGTCAGGAGAGCGGAATACCGTTTATCGCCTTTGAATATGTCGAAGGAATCAATGTTCGCGATTATGTGATGGCCAATGGTCCGCTTCCGCTTCCCCGGGCAATCAACTTTCTTCTGCAAACAGCCGATGCCTTGGCGCACGCGGCCACGTGTGGTGTGATTCACCGCGATATTAAGCCCTCCAATATTCTTATTACGCCCGAAGGAAAAGCAAAGCTCATCGACATGGGACTTGCCCGACTGCTCAAGCCGTCGGACCCGGACGATGAACTTACGGCCAGTGGTGTGACGCTGGGTACCTTCGATTATATTTCGCCGGAGCAGGCCCGCGACCCAAGAGACGCCGATGTTCGAAGCGATATTTACTCGCTGGGTTGCACTTTCTTCTTCATGCTGACAGGGCGACCTCCGTTCCCCGAAGGAACGGTTCTTCAAAAACTGCTCAAACATCAGGGTGATACGCCCCCGGATGTACGCGACCTTAAACCGGACTTGCCGGAAGAGGTTTCCTTGGTCATTCGCAAGATGATGGCCAAGAATCCCAAAGACCGGTTTCAGCACCCGCGTCTGCTCATGGATACCGTGATTCGCATTGCCGAAATGATTGGTCTGACGCCGCCGGCCCCCGGCGAAACGACTTGGCGAATTCCGGAACCTGTTCGGGTCAATCGTCTTTATCGACACCTGCCCTGGATCATTGTGGTGTCACTGCTGTTTTTGACCACTTTTGTTTATCACCATTGGTCGAAATCGGAACCGGAGAACATTTTGCCTGAAGTGCCGCTTACTCCCCGGGGGAATCCCTCCGGACTAGACGTGACGCTGCCTGCGCCAGCGCTCAGTCTTCCTCCGGATACGAAAACGGTCGTCAAGACTCCCGTACAGACCGATGTTTCTCAATTACCGCCGTCAGGACGCCTGTTGGACAAGTCGGAAAACGTTCTGTTAACGCCGCGGGTACTTACCGAGCAGATTTTGTCGTCGAACTTGACTGGGCGTCTTCGGCGGCTTCCGGCAAGTGACGAGTCCAGGTTGGGCGGGGAATTCAATTTAAGCGATGTCCCGGGAACAGGCATGCCGCAGCGACTTGCCGGAGGCTTTGATGTGGACCCGATTTCATCGTCCGACATACTTGGTCCC
>JAQVID010000680.1 GCA_028695865.1 Thermoguttaceae bacterium
CATTGGCGAACGGAACCAGGCACGCCATTTGGGTTCACCGCTGTAGTTGTAACATCCACTGTCTGTCATGAGACGCTGTCCATAGGCGGAAAGTTCAAAGGTCATGTTATCGGCCTGATTGTGTCCTTTACCACCGGTCACGTGCCAGGTGTTTTTGAGCACGATAAACAGAGCTTGATTAGTCCAATCGGAACGCATGGTATAATAGCCGGCGACAGGAAGCTCCCGCATTCGGGACGCGGGATGTGTTCCTTTTTTCCCGTCTGAAGCAAACCAAACCCAATCAGGGCGATCGAACATGTCCAGATAAGGTCTGATCCAACTGCGATTACCTCCCGGAGAGCCAAGCCAGGCATCGCCGAATACAGGGGACGTTGCGTCGGGATGACTCCAGATCGTGACGGCGTCAATCGATTTTTCCAGAAGTACGCGATAGTCGTCTGGAATCGCGACCGGGAGCTTCAGACCATCGACAAAGCGAAGAAGACGCGAAAAATTACCGGGATAAGGACTGTGATAACTCGGAATAAATTCGTTGATCACCCCATCGGAAAGGAGAACTCGCCGCTGAAAATTCACAAGGTATTCGACTGCCTGTTGGACATAAACACGTGAGCATTTCAGTTCGGGAAACGCGGCCGCGGCCACCAGAAGCGCTTCGGCCTGATGAATATCCCAATTACCCAGTGACTTCCGGGAATCGTTGGCTTTTTGGCACGTGCTGTTTGTCCGATCCATGTGCACGGTCATGGAGTAGAGAAATGAAACAAGCGTCTTGTCGTCAAGGGAAGGGGACCGGGCAAAATCGTCGAAAACCATCGACCAGTGGAGCATGCGAATCGCGGTGTCAAGTGTTCGCCACCCGGGATGTTTGTACGGCACAGGAAGACGGTGCATGTGATTGATCCAGGAATCGATTTCAAATACCCATTCCCGGGCATAGCGTTCGTCTTTTGTTTTGCTGTACATGTTCGCCAAGGACTGCTGACCGGAAAACCGGTGAAATTGAACAATCCATTCAAAATCAGCGACCGGATTGGTATCCCAATCGATCTCATTTTTGCCGCGAAAATAAGGACCATACGCCGGCTGTCCATAAAACTTGTGCTCCAGACAAAGTTGGGCGGTTACCCGGTTCGATTTTGTTGTACCCGGCTTCTTCCCGTTGGCATAATAGAATTGGGCAAGCTGCGATACCGGGCGTTTGCGGATATGCTCGGCAATCGCTTTTTGCTTCTCCTGCGGCGTTGTTCCGGAAACCTCAAAGGCAAGCAGTGGAAGGAGTTCTTCCAACCAGGGACTGACACCAGTATCGGTTTGCGAATCGGCGGTCTTTACCGCGTCAGAAGCCGTCTGAGCCATTGCGATTTCTGATTTTCCCGCTCCAAGGAGTATCACGCAAAGCAACAGTCCGGCAAATACAAAAATCTTGCGAAAACAGACCCCAAAATAAACCGGGAAGCCTTGCCTGTTTCCATTCATCGTCATTGGCGTTTTTTTCATTGACGCTCTCTTCATCTTCAATTGTCCTGTATGTAAATCGTTTGATATAATCGTGGTATGGCGTTGTTTTTCTGTTCCTGTTTCCCAATTGCCGTCGGCACGGATTACGCACCCGGGACGGCGGGCCGCCCTCGGTAAAAACATTTCCTTACATTTCCTTCGGAGCATAAACTCCGCGTGACAAAAATACAAACGGGCCGATATGTAATTACCGAACCGGACCTGTTAGCGCAAATCGTATTCGAACAGCTTGTCCTGGTCGCGAACATAAAGCTTTTTGTCGATAACGATCGGATAGCTCCACGCTTGTTGGTCACTGCGGTCCGGTTGATCGATTTTGCCCCATTCGACATACTTCTTACCGTTTGTTTCGACGAGGGTCAGTTCACCCGATTTTTCATTCCGAAGAATGAGCCGGTTTTCGTATGAGGTCATCGTATAACATGCGCGAAGGCGTCGATTCTTCCAACAAACTGTCCCTGTCTTTGCGTCAAAACAAAGGAGCCCCCCGCGATTGGTTGTCGTGAAAACAAGACCATCACGAAGAATCATGCCGTGTTGCTTGTTCCCTGTTTCTTCCAGCGAAAATGTTCGCTGGGCACCCGGCTCGGCCCCGTCTTTGAGCAGGGCCCCGAAAAAACCTGTCTTGACCGCGTAGCTATAGACCATGTAACCGTCCTGATGTACCGCGTCGCAGCAGAGCGAAGGACTCGTGCCATCGTATGGAAGTCGCCACAGTACTTTGCCGTCTTCGAGCCGAACGCCCAGGAAGCTGACCTCGGTTGAAATCATGCCGACACGCCCGGCCGCGGTATTGATTACGGCAACAGAGGCATAAGAAGCGTTGTCCGTTACATCGGTTGTTCGCCAAACAACGCGGCCTGTCGCGATGTCCAGCGCAAGTACGGTTCCGTCTTTCCCGCCGGGACAGCAGACCACGCGATCTCCGTCAAGCAGGGGCGATTCGGAATAGCCCCAATCGTTATCGTGATTTGGACCCCGCTGCATAATGGCACCGTGGAAATCGTCGTGCATGTTTTTCTTCCACACGACCTTTCCGGACTGGCCGTCCAGACAGCAGATGATCCCGCACTGATTGAGG
>JAQVID010000681.1 GCA_028695865.1 Thermoguttaceae bacterium
CGATACCGTTTTTGAAAATATTCGTTATGGAGTGGCCGACGCGACGATGGAGCAGGTTGTAGAAGCGGCCAAACGGGCTTATGCGCATGATTTTATCGTGAACAATTTGAACGATGGTTATAATACTCGCGTAGGCCATTCGGGCGGACAACTGTCGGGCGGGCAGCGTCAGCGTATCGCACTTGCCCGGGCTATTTTGAAAAATCCGCGCATTCTGTTGCTTGACGAAGCGACCAGTCAGATTGATATTTTGAGTGAGCAGTATATTCATGAGGCCTTGAGTGAATTTGTCGGGAACCGCACGACAATTATTGTCACGCATCGCTTGACCGCGATTCGACTTGCCGACCGTATTATTGCCATGAGCAACGGACGAATCGAAGGAATCGGAACGCACGCGGAGTTGCTCAAAAGTTCGCCGTATTATGCCGGACTTTGGGAAACAGAAAACGCAACACATCCGCAGATGTCCGAAATTCGCGCAAAAACGTTATGAAATTGCCCTGATGATTCGCAATTCCAGAAATGATTCAAAAGCGTCCGTTCTTTTTGCTTCCGATGCTTCAATTTTCGGTGATTCATTCCCCGTTTACCTTCGGAAAACGGGGGGACACAGGCCGCACAACACGAAAAACTAACCCCCCGTTTTTTTGCTTCCGATGCTTCAATTTTCGGTGATTCATTCCCCGTTTACCTTCGGAAAACGGGGGGCGATATTACAATAAGTCAACGTCTTCATCAGGGGCTTAATGATTGACGTCCCAAGAGGTTGAAGAAGTTTTTTTCGAGAAAATATCATGCACAATCGAACTTTCGTTGACAAGCATGACTGTTTCCGGTAGAATGAAAGTGTTCGGTGAAGCGCAAGACAGGCTCTGCTTATGCAACCTGACGAGGTTTTGTCGAATGACAGGTCGAACCAACGGACGTCTCTTCCCATGTCTTCGAAAAAGCCCTGGGAAACCTCTTTAGTAAAAGAAACGACTGAAGTTGTCATGCCTTAAACAATCCCATCGCCGCGTCTTGGTTGACGTGGTGTCAACTGTCCGTTTTTTCAAGGGCACGTCCGCCATTCCTATGGATAACATCTCGCTCATTCGTCCGACGCCAGAATATTTGGAAGCATTTCACGACCTGTGTGTCGAAAGTTGGAACAATATTCATGACCATTATCTTTTGCGTGATCCGGCGACATTTTTCGAATGGAAACAATACCTTTTTGAAGACTATCTCAAAGAGGAAGTCGGGGAAACGCTTCCTTCCCACTTGGTTCCATCGGTCACGTTTTGGGCACTTGCTTCTTCCCGACTTGTTGGAGTCGTGAATATCAGATTGAAACTGAATGCTCGACTGAAGGAGTATGGTGGACACATTGGGATCGTTATTCGTCCCACCGAACGACATCAAGGATATGCTTCGCGATTCCTTCCTCTTTGCATTGAACGGGCCGGAAAACTGGGAATAAAAGAGGTGTTGCTCACTTGTATCGAAGACAATGGCGATAGTCTCAAGTCACTCGAATCATTTCCTTGCACGCGAAAAGAGAGAGATGTAGCGGTCATCGATGGGCATCTGAAAAGAATCCGCCGTTTTTATTTTTCGACAGGTTGACAAGCAATCAGCGATTCAGCGACCATTTGATCGGGCGACCGTCCGGTTATTTTAAATTCAGTTGGAACGTCCTGTCAAGCGAAGAATTTCTTTTCTGGTTCCTTTCCTCGGAGTCCTTTCAGCTTGCAAGGAATTTTCGTTCCGGAATACTCCCAACCAGGACGATTTCTCGGAATTGTATGTAAGCATATTGCAAACCCATTGCGGTTTTGTTAAAATATCTGGCGTTGCCTGAAAGAGGCTGCGGGCTGTGACTATACCGGACTTGCTTGATTTTTCGTGTTGAGCGGCCCGAATGCCCCCGTTTTTCGAAGGCAAACGGGGAATGTGTTACCGAAAAAGGAAGTGTTGGTAGTAAAAAAGTCGTTTACACGGCAAATGTTTGTTTTTCGCGAGGGAAATTTTATGACAGTGAATCCCAAAGACAAAGATTACGACGAAAAGATTTATCGCGAATTTCAAAGCGAAGCCGACAACTTTTCTGAAGGCGACCTCCGGAGTGTTTTTAAGAACGAAGGTACAGCGTGGCAGAAAGCGAAACAAGTCAAAGGATTTTTCGACGAATTTATTTGGGGTCTGCGTCTTTTGAAAGATTATCGCGTCGGAAGATACAAAGCACCGTGGAAATTGATCGCGGCGGCAGGGTTTGCCGCGATTTATCTGATTTCGCCCATTGATCTGATACCCGACTTCATTCCTGTGCTTGGTTTTGCTGACGATTTGAGCGTTTTCTTATTCGTCCTGAAAGTGTTTCAAGCGGAAATCGAACAATATCGTCAATGGAAAGATAAAGAAATTGATGTTTTATGACGAACTTGCCATTCAATCGGCTTTCCTGATGAAGTGTTTTCATCAAGAGGCCGTAAAGATGGAATCATTATCACGTTTTGAACTGTAATGAAGATATCACCCCAATTGAAAAGGACAAAATCATGACCGATCGAAGAAACAGACGTGAATTCATGTGTGACGGTACGTTT
>JAQVID010000682.1 GCA_028695865.1 Thermoguttaceae bacterium
GGATTGCTCCGCGTCTTGAACATATAAAGCAAGGGCTTGCGAAACCAATTGGTCAATGGCCTGCGCCGAAAGTTGCTGTTCGGCCGCCTGATTCAACGTTGCTTTCAGCCGGTCCATTCCGAAGAATTCGCTGTTTGCGTTTTCGCCTTCGGGTATGCCGTCGGTATAAAAATACAAGGAATCGCCCGCTTCCAATTTAATTTCCGATTGGTTGTAAGGTCGATTGGCCCGCACACCCAGTGCCATTCCGTTCTTTTCCCGACAGAGGCTCACCGTTCCATCGCGGCGAAGAATGAAAAACGGATTGTGTCCCGCGTTGCAGTAGGTCAGCATACCGGTCGTTAAGTCGAGTACGGCAAATATATAGGTTACGAACATGTTGGCACTGTTGTTATTGCAAAGCGTTTGGTTCAGCTTGGCAACCAGATTCGAAGGAGCAAGTTCGGCTTCATGGGCAAGGCCCCGATGAAGTGTTTGCGTGACCGCCATGAAGAGCGAGGCCGGAATTCCTTTGCCGGAAACATCGCCAATGACCAAACAGACTTTGGTAGGCGAGAGCAAAAAGAAATCGTAAAGGTCGCCTCCGACGTGACGCGCCGGAACAAGCAAGGCGTCGATTTCAAAATAACGGCACTTCGGAAACGGTGGGAGAATTTTCGGCAAAATTCCACGTTGAATTTCTTGCGCAACTTGCAGTTCGCTTTCAATCCGTTCCTTGGCCGCAGTAACCTCCTTGAGGTGTTCAATATGCTCCTTTAAATTGGTAATCATGCGATTGAATGTCGTGGCAAGCAAGGCCAACTCGTCGCGACCACTGACTTCAAGCTCGGTGTCAAATTCGCCCGCTCCGATTTTTTTCACACTCTTGATAAGCTTGTCAAGCGGACGGTTGACACGCATGGTGATAAAATAGAGCGCAAAGGCCAGAATTCCCATCGTCCAAAGAATTGCGCCGATTAACGCCAGTCGGCTGCGATGTTCAATATAGCCGTTTAATTCCTGCTCAGGAACTTGCACAAACAATTGCATTCCGTTATCGAGTTCCCGGGCAAAGACCAAGTAGTCAATTTTATCCATGACAAGGGGAGTAACGGTCATTCGCGGAGCAACCGGCGTGGGAACCTCTTTGCGCCATTCCAACAGATTGATTGACTTGCCATAAGAGCGTGAAGTGCAGTCGCCTTTGTCGAGATGGGTATCCGCAACGACTTTGCCAAAGCGTGGGTCAACGAGGGTTACAAAGCTGCCGGCGGTAGGACAAAGCGAACTAAGACGATCAACGACTTTTTGAATTTCCCAGTCCAGTGTGGACATTCCCACGAATTTCCCGTCGGTATCGTAAATGGCGGCACCAACGGTAACCATCATGACGTGTGTTCCCAATTCGTCGCGATAGGTGTCACTCCAGCCGATTTCTTTTTTCTTGTCGAGCTGTGCTTTGATTTCAACATACCAGGATTGTGTTGGATAGTCGTATTCTTTACTGTTGAAACTGGGGATAATCGACAGATTCATGTTTTTGTCGCGGCAGACGTAAAAACAGTATCGCTCTTTTTGAGGACGAAAGCGAAATCGTTCGTACCAGATTCCCCCGCCCACGGCCAAGGGAGACTTTTCAAAGTTGGCCAAGGTCAAGGATTGCCCCAGTTCGTCTTTTACCGAATTTCGCGCAAGGTAGTATGTCCGGCCCGACAGAGCAAGGTCAATGGCGTTTCGTTCCAACACACGAATGGATTTATTGACATTCTCACACTCGTACATGAGCGAATTCGTGACGTTTTCAATGTGGGTCCATCTTGATTCGCGATTCACCGAAACGGCGTAACTGACAAAAACGACGCCAAGCACAACAAGCGAGGAGACAATAATTGTAATTACTTTCAACCGTATCGACATCATAATCCTTTCGACCCTTATGACGGATCAATTTATTCTCGCCCGAAAATATGTTATTTCATTTATGCTTCAAAAACAAATTTTGGTGAATATATTCACAACAAGCCCTTAACAGACGCTCTATTTTAACCGTATCAAAGGCACTGTACAAGCTAATCAGGTATGCACCATGATAAAATTTTGCAATTCTTTCGGAAAAAAGGAGGAAAAAAACGAGCTTGTCTGCTCCAATTTACACACAAAAGATATGAAGCAACGATAATCAGCCTTGTGCGCAAACCATTCCGATTTCCGCTTACCAAGAAGAACCGGTTACTCAAGAAGAACAGGTGATTCTTGTATGCCCATTGGCTCCACGGAGGCGTATCATCCAATCAGAATAACACAACACAAATGAATTAGTTGTACGTCGTCATTCGTTTTGAGAATCTTTTCGTCCCAAACGGTCAGAGACATCCTGTACAATGTCGCGGAACTCTTCAGGTGAGACTTCTTCGAGTGTTTTGCCTTTATGGTCGATAGACTCGTTAATTTTAATCGCGGTTTCTTGCATGACGGCGTGGGTTTCGGCGCTGCCACCGGCCAGAACGAAGTTCTTCCCGCGACTGAGTCGGGCTTCTCCGTCCTCATTGTCCAGCCCGACGCCCATAAACATTGCTTTTTTCGGCTTGGGATCTTTTCGTGCCT
>JAQVID010000044.1 GCA_028695865.1 Thermoguttaceae bacterium
TCCACAGCGTCAACGGATGATAAAGCAGCGGAAAGTGATTCTTCCGCCACGACGAATGTGGAAACGAAATGACTGACGCCCTGTGTTTACAACGGGGCCTTTGGATTAAAAAGAGAGAAGTAGTACATTGTCGATACGTATTTATGCATTGGCCAAACAGCTTCAAGTTGAAAGCAAGATCCTTGTCGATCTTTGCAAACAGATCGGTCTTGACGGCAAGGGGTCTGCCCTGGCCAGTTTGACCGATGAGGAAATTGAGCAGGTCAAACAGGCCTTGGGTGCCACAGGGGTAATCAAAGGTTCGTCGTCGTTCATGGGAGAAGGCCCTATTGCCCCCATGCTAAAGCCTTCCCTCTCGCTTCATAATGGTAAAATCCCTGTTCTCAAGCCGACTCGCCCCGTTCGCCCTGAAGGAAAAGAGCAGCCGTCTGAACCGGATACCGCGACCACGCAAACAGCGGAGTCTTCCGAAGAAGTTTCGACTGTGCCCGCTTCGGCTCCCACCCCTGATTCCGCCCAAGCCGTTTCAGGTCAGGTGCCCGCGGCAGAAGCAGGTCTTGTTCAAGTCAGTGAGGCTTCCAAGGCATCGCAGCCGACCGCGGTGACCCCGCCGCAACTTTCACTGGGCGGCGGTGTTTTGCCCGCTCGACCCGGTAAAGATCATCCGGCAGCCCCGCCCCAGTCCCCTGCTGTTGCCGACCAAACCCCAACCCCAACCCCAACGCAAGTTGCTTCCGACGCAAACGAGTCGGAGTCACCGCTTGTCGCTGAAGTGGGACCTGTTGCCGATCAAACAGTATCTGGCGGAATGCAAGAGCAAGAGCAATTGCAAGATCAAGAGATGGTCGCGTCCCCCGCGGTGTCTGTGCCCTCTGAAAAGATCACGCCGCCGTTGGCCGAACCACAAGCGGTTTCCCAACAAGCTGTCGCCGCGAAATCGCCCCTTGCTACGCCTCCAGTCGTAACGCCTCCAGTTGCAACGTTGCCAGTCGCAACGTCGCCAGTCGCTCCGGCTCCAGTTGTTGCGCCGGGTGTTGAGCCGCAGGTCCCGCCGCGAAAACCTGTTCAGACGGATCAGGTTGTGTCCAAAGGTTCCGCGTCTAAAAGTACTTCCCCTGAAGCACGTCCGTCAGCTCAGGTTCCGTCGTCGCCTTCGGCGTCTGGAAAGAAAAAGTTTGATACTCCTTTGAGTTCGCGTCGGGAAGAAACTCGTCCGCAGGAGCCGACTCCGGTTTCGTTTGAGGAAGCTGCCAGACAGGCTGCTATTGAAGAAATGAAAAAGCGTCCCCCGGTGATTCGTCCTGCCGACGACAAGATTCATAATCTGGACGCTCCCAAGAAAAAGAAGAACGATTCCGACGGATCCAAACCGGCCTCACGTCAAGGAAAGTCGGGATTGTCCATTCATTTGGCGCCCATGCCGACCGCGCCGGCCAAACCGGTGCGTAAGCCGCCGAAAGAAGAAACGGCGCAGCAGCCGACCGCGCGTTTCAAAACGCCGGAGGAACTTCGCGCCGCGATGAGCAGGACACAGGCATCGCCTTTGTCGGGCATGATAGAACAGGCCAAGCAGCGTAATCAGTCGGGCAAGAGGTCAGGGCAAGATACCCGCATGCCTTCGGCAGGTGGAATGACGCAGGATCGCGGCAGAAGAGACAAAGGTCCCGGGCAAGGCCAGGGCCAAGGCCAAGGGTCGAGACAGGGCCAGGGTCAGGGGCACGGTCCCGGCCAAGGCCAGGGTCAAGGTCAGGGGCAAGGTCAGGGACAGGGGCAAGGTTTTGGACGGGACAAAGGTCAGCGACGTCCCCCGAAGCAAGAGTCTTTCTTTCTGGAAGAGTCAACCAGTTCCAAGCGTGGTACGGGCAAAAAAGGAAAAACAAGAGGCGACTCGGATACTCGTGACGAAGAGCGAGATAAAAGACCGCGTGTTGCTGATTCGAAACGTTTCCGCGACGATACGGATAGCGATTCGCCGTCTCGTTTTTTTTCGCGTCGAGCGGGCGTTAAAAAGGGTAAATCCGTCGTTTCCACCGCCCCTCGTAAAGGAGATATTGTGATTGAAATGCCGTGTACACTTAAGCAGTTTGCCGAAGCAACCGGTCTGTCTGCCGCGGTGATTATCAAAAAATGTATCGAATTAGGGCGACTTATCACGATTAACCAGCCTATGGATCAGGAACTGGCTGAGCTGCTTGTCGTCGAATTTGATCTCAAAGCGGTTGTCAAAAAGGCAAAGACACTCGAAGAAGAGTACTACGATACCGCGCTGGAAGAAGTCGATCCGCCCGAGACGCTCAAACCTCGTCCGCCTGTCGTTACGTTTTTGGGACACGTTGACCATGGGAAGACTTCGCTTCTCGACCGCATTCTCAAGCTGGATGTGGTCTCGGGCGAAAAGGGTGGTATTACACAGCACATTCGCGCTTACCGAATCACAACGCCTTCAGGTGACGTAACTTTTGTTGATACTCCTGGTCACGAAGCGTTTACGGCCATGCGTGCCCGGGGTGCCAATTGTACGGATATTGCCGTGCTGGTCGTGGCTGCTGACGATGGCGTCATGCCGCAAACAGAAGAAGCAATTTCGCATGCCAAGGCCGCCGGGGTTCCGATTGTCGTCGCGCTTAATAAAATGGACCTGCCCGGCGTTCACCGGGACCGTGTTATTCAGGAATTGGCAAGCAACGACCTCATGCCCAGCGAATGGGGCGGCGATGTCGAGATCGTCGAAACCAGTGCTGTAACCGGAATGGGTATTGACGAACTTCTGCAAACGCTTTTGACGATTGCCGAACTGCGGGAACTCAAAGCCAATCCGGACCGCCCGGCGACCGGTGTCGTTTTGGAAGCGGCCATGCTCCCTGGTCAGGGCGTTGTCTGCAAGGCCCTTGTTCAGAACGGAACATTGCGACCTGGCGATGTGGTTCTGTGCGGGAACGCTTATGGCCGTGTCAAGGTCATGTTCGATACGCTTGATGCCAATAAGCACATTGAGTCTGCCGGACCGAGTACGCCGATTTCCTTGTTGGGTATGGATATTGCCCCGGGCGCCGGAAGTAAATTCGTCGTGTTGGATGACATTTCCGCCGCGCGTCAAATTGCGGAAGACCGGACCAAACGGAACCACGAGTCTGAACTGGCCGATGTTGATACGCACGTAACACTCGAAAATTTGTTCGAAAGAATTTCCGGTAGCAAGACGCAGCAGGTTTTGAATATTATTGTTCGTGCGGACGTTCGAGGTTCCATCGAGGCAATCCGAAAAGAACTTTCAAAGCTGGAACATCCGGAAGTCAAGCTGAAGATTCTTCAGGCTTCCGTCGGAGGCGTGACGGAAGCGGATGTGCACTTGGCGAACGCTTCTGACGCGATTATCGTCGGCTTTAATGTTGTGCCCGACGAAGGAGCACGTACGTTGGCTGAAGCGCAGAAAGTTCAAATACGTCGTTACGACATTATTTACAAGTTGACCGAAGACATACGGGCGGCACTCGAAGGAATGCTCAAGCCGGTGGAACAGGTCAAGGAACTTGGTCGAGTTGCGGTCCAGCGGATATTCTCGATCAGTCGTGTAGGTAATATCGCGGGCTGCCGTGTCATTTCAGGGGTGGTGGAACGGGACGCCAAAGTGCGGCTCATTCGGGACAGTCGAATCATAGGCGAATACGCTATTGATACGCTTAAGCGTGAAAAAGACGATGCCCGGGAAGTTCGCACGAATCAGGAATGCGGTATTAAACTAAAGAATTTCAATGACATAAAAGAAGGAGACCTTTTCGAGGTCTTTAAGATAGAAGAAGTTGCGCGGACGTTTTGACATTTGCCTTTGATCTTTATCCGGGGCAAGTCTGACGTTGCAAAACAGACCAGTGGAGTAACATGGCTTCAAGAAGAACATTAAGAGCAGCGGAGGCGATTCGTGAAGTAGTCGCTATGGCAATACTGAAAGACCTGAAGGATCCGCGTATTCAGGACGTAACGGTAACCGGAGTGGAAGTTGCCGGAGACATGAAGAACGCGAAAGTCTTTGTCTCTGTCCGCGGCAATCAGGCCAAAGAGGTACTTGCGATTAAGGGGCTTCAAAACGCGAGTGGATTTCTTCAGCAGAAATGCGCAGAGCGAATCGAAACGCGTTATATTCCCCGTTTGCATTTTGAAATCGACGAAGGGATAAAAAACCTGGAAGCGGTTACACGTATTTTGGAAGAGGAAAAGGCACGTCGCGCCGATTCGGAATCAGGTCAGGAGAGCGATCAAACCGATTCAGCGCCGACCGACTCTTCGCCCCAGGACGGTACGGTTACCACCTCGTCTGATCCGGACGAATTCAATTAAGCGGATCACGCGTCATCCTGTTTCGAACCGCCTGAATTTTTTCAAGAGACTGCCTTTGCAGCAAAGAGTAAAACATGGCTTCATCCAATCGGAAAATCATCAAGAAACTTTACGCGAAGTTGTCCAAACGGTACACCGATCATTCTGTCTGCCTGGACAAAAATCGCGAAGTTTTGGAACATCTCATTTACGCAACGTTTCTGGAAAACGCTTCTTTTGAAGCGGCCAATCAATGCTTTTCCGTCCTCGAATCTTATTTTGTCGACTGGAACGAAATTCGTGTTTCGACTGCCCGTGAGTTGGGTGAGGTCTTCAACGCGGTTTACGAACCCGGACGAACGGGGGAACGTATTCGTCGAATATTGCAATATATTTTCGAATCCCTTTACAAATTCGACTTGGAGGAATTTCGTGCCCGCGGTCCACTTGAAACGCTTGAATATCTTCAATCGATTCCTTATTCCACTGATTTTATAAACTCTTATACGGTCAATACCGTTTTCAAAATGCAGGATATTCCGCTCGACGAAGGTGCTCTTCGCGCCTTACGCCTGCTTGATCTCGTCGAGGTCAATGAAAAGAATCGGGAAGATGTTGAAGGCCTGGCAAGTGTTTTCACTCAAAATGAACGGTTTGAGTTCTTTCAGTATCTTCACTCGCTTGGTTTGGAAATGTTGGACGCTGCCCGTCGTCCTGCGGCTATCGAATTTCTTAAAGAAATCGACACGCAAGCCGATCAGCGAAGTTGGATTCCTCTGGTCGATCTGTCGGAAATTACCGATCCCGTCTTGATTGCCAAGCAATTGTCCCGGAAAGAGCACAAGCCGAAAATGCCCATTGCCCTGGCTCTCGACGAAGAAGGCGATAGCGAGATTATAGACGAGGTTATGGAGGTAAGTCTCCTGGATTCCGGTGAAGAATCTGGCGACGAAGAAGTGACATACATCGAAGAGCGGGGCGAAAGCCGCGAAGATTCTTCCGAGGATGATTTTGATTATCCCGCGGCTGAAGTCGAACGAAAGAAGAATAAAAGTCAGACCAAACGCGACCGGACGGCCAGTGACAAAGAATCCGGTACCCCAGCACGGAAAAAAACGGGCGAAAAGAAATCGGAATCCACGCTGCAGGCTTCGGAGCCGGATGATTTGGTTACTCGTACTTCCGGGACGCCAAACAAGGCTTCCGGTACGAAAGCTCATGCTTCCCGGGATGAAGTTGCGGCTGCTGATAAAAACGATAAAGCCGCGCAAAAGAAGAGTCATCCCCCCATTTCTGTCGCTCCCGATAAAAAGAAATCGGGAAGTTTTGACAAAAAGGGGAAAGAGGACAAGGTTTCTTCGGCAAGTCCATCGGCCGGTTCGGCCAAAAGCGGAAGTAAAGAGACCGATACCACTCATCGCGACAAGCAAGGTTCTGCCGACAAGCAAGGTTCTGCCGACAAGCAAGGTTCTGGTGACAAGCAAGGTTCTGCCGAAAAGAGCGGCAGCAAACCGACAGGCAAGAGTGCGGCCGGTCCGGTAACACAGGAAACGACGACGGGTGGCGTCAAAAAAGCCGCTCCGTCCAAAAAGCCAACACCCGCCAAGGCTCCGGCCAAACCGGAAAAAACAGCTAAAACCCCTGCCCGTAAAGAAAAAACTCAAACGGCCCCTGCCATCGACAAAGCGAAGAAAAAACCTGTCAATACAACGGAAGGCAAAAAAGATTCCGTAAAAAAGGGTGAAGCTAAAGACGATGGAGCCAAAAAAGACGGGCCGCGACAAAGCGCAGACAAAAGCAAAAGAGTGTCTGCGACCCAAAAAAGACGTCAGGAAAAGCCGCGTTGACGGTACGGAATTGTGTAGACCCGGGCTGTTTACCTTTTTCCCAAACGGCTCAGGGCCGTTTCATTCAATTGTTTTTTAGTTTATTATAAACGAAGTTGAAAGAGGTAATATAATGTCAGGTCATTCCCATTGGGCCGGTATCAAACACAAAAAAGCTTTGGTCGACGCAAAAAGAGGAAAACTCTGGAGCAAACTTTCCAAAGCGATTATTATCGCCGCCAAGCAGGGCGGAGGCGATCCCGATGCGAATATTCGTTTGAGAACCGCGATTGAAGAAGCCAAAGCAGTCAGTCTTCCAAACGATAACATTGTTCGGGCAATTAAACGGGGTACCGGCGAACTTGACCCCGTTGAACTCGATCAGGTTGTTTACGAAGGGTATGGCCCGGGCGGAATCGCTGTTATCGCCGCGGGCGCTACGGACAATCGTAATCGAACAGCTCCAGAAATCCGCAAGATTTTCGAAGTCTGCGGCGGTAAGATGGGAGCCAGTGGCAGTGTTTCCTGGAACTTTGACGAAAAAGGAATTTTCACGATTGCCGAAAGCCAAATCGATGAAGAACGCCTCATGGAACTGGCCATTGATTCCGGAGCCGACGACGTGACGAAGGAAGGCGAATCGTTCGAAGTGACATGTTCTCCTGAACTTTTCGAAAAAGTCGGTCGCGCGCTCGAAAGCGCCGGTCTTCACCCGGAGCATTCCGAAGTCAATATGATCCCGCGTGACTTCGTTGATATTACCGACTTGGGTTTGGCTCGCACGGCGTTCCGCCTTATGGAAACACTCGATGAACATGAAGATATCCAGCGGGTTTCGACCAACTTTAATATTTCTGACGAGATCATGGCCCAACTTGAAGAAGAATAGCGTTTCTTTTTGAATCGGGTAATTTGAAGCAAAAGGGTACCCAGCATGGAGGCGACGAAAGACTATAGTCCTGTGGCCGTATGTCTGATCGCCGCAAGTTTGGGCATCCTTTTTGCCGATCGTTTACCGACTTGCCAGATTGTATGGTACAGCCTGTTTGGCCTTTGTTTTCTTGTCTGGCTGGCATTTCAGCTTTGCGATTTTCGGCTTTTTGCTTCGGAATATCGCGTCAATCGCTTTTATGCTTCTGTTTGCAAAACACCGCTTGCGTCCTTTGCCGTTTTCGGAATGGTTTTTGCTCTCTTCGGCCAGCGTTATACACAGCAAATGGATATTTGGCATGAAGATGAACAAGCGGTTTTCCAAACGGGAAATGAAGCTTTTGTCATTGCGGAGGCCTGGTTAACCTCCTTGCCTGAATTACAAAAGGTACACTCCGTCTTTCAGCCAAAAAGCGACGAGCTGGTTGTACAAACGGCATTCAACGTAAAACTGAAACATCTCCGACGAAACGAAAAATGGGACGATAGCAGTGCCCATGTCCGGGTTTGTGTGCCCGGCGATCACACGGCTTTACAGCCTGGCGACCTGGTTAAAATACTGGGTAAGGCATCCCGAATCGTGGAGCCAGGTAACCCCGGCCAATTCGACCAGCGCTTTTATATGCAAACCCAAGGACTTGTCGCGGTTATCCAGGCTGAGAGTGCCGAAGGTCTTACGCTGGTGTCGCCGTGCGAAAAGTATCCGGTTGTTCGTCTGCTTGGCAAGCTGCGAAGTCAGCTCAAAGATAAATTCGTTCGCTGGATTCCGGAAGAGAACTGCCCGCTTGCCTGCGCCATGGTCCTGGGGCTTCGAAACGATCTTGATTCGGAAGCAAAAGACCTGTTTCGTGAAACAGGTACGATACACATTCTTGCCATATCAGGAATGCATATTGGTCTGGTTACGTCCATTCTTTTTTTCGTGTTGAAAATGCTTTTGATTCCGCGACGAATTGTTTGTGTACTTGCCATGCTGTTTGCTATTGGCTATGCCGCCATGACGGGAGGGCAACCGCCTGCCGTTCGTGCCGCGCTCTTTTTGTGCGTCATTTTCACCGGAATCTTTTTGGGGCGTCATGTTTCTCCGATTAACGGGCTGGCGATAACCGCCATGGGCATACTCCTCTATAATCCACTGCGATTGTTTGATGTCGGCGCGCACTTGTCGTTTCTGGCCGTGGGCGCATTTTTATGGATTCCCCCTGTCAGAAAGAAAAGCGATTCGGTCAAAGAAGATTCAGCTTATTCCTGGCTTGTGACGTTTGGCGAAACCATGGACTCTTCGGAAAACAGAAAGAAATATTGCAAAGATTTTCTGATGTCCGTTTGGTCTTTTACTGTTCAATTGTTCAAATTCAATATTTTCATTTGGGCGGTACTCGCGCCGCTTATCCTCAAGGTTTCCAATCTGGTCACACCCATTGCCGTATTGATCAATCCCATTCTTTGGATACCTCTTTGGTTTGCGACTTTTTTGTCGTTCCTGCTTGCACTTTGTAATGGTTATTTGTCGTTTCTTCAGCCGCCGATTGGAATCCTTACCGGATTCTTTTATGAACTCATGGTCGATTGTATTGCCTTGGCACATCGCTGCCCATTGGGGTTCTTTTATGTTCCTTCGCCTCCGGACTGGTGGTTGATCGGCCTGTATTTTCCGCTCGTTTTCTGGACTCTTTTTCCCGATACGCGTCCTTCCCGCCGAACAATACTGTTTTTCATTTGCTTGTGGAGCTGCGTTGGCCCCGGTCAATATTACCTTTCCAAAATGATTGCCAAACACAAGGAATCACTCGAAATTATTACGTTCAGTGTTGGTCATGGCAACGCGTCTCTGGCTTCGTTTCCGGATGGTCGCAACGTTTTGTACGATTGTGGCAGCTTCAGTTCGCCGCATTCGGCAGGTTATGTCATTTCCAAATACATATTGAATCGCGGACAGCGTCATCTTGATTTACTCATTCTTTCCCATCCCGATTCCGATCACTATAACACGGTCGAGTTTTTACTCGAACAGATTAACGTTCGCGCCGTGGTCGTCCCTCGCGGCATGTTTTTCAAACAGGACGAAAATGTACGCCGTCTCGAACGTGTCTTGCGTGAAAAGAAGATTCCCGTCCACGAAATGACACAGAGTGATTCGCTTGATTTGCCCGGTTTTCCGGAACTGACAATCTTGCACCCGGATACTTCGTCGTCCCTGGCAAATACAAGAGTCCGCGAAAGAATGAACAGCAACGCAATGAGTCTGGTTGTTAGGCTCAACTATCTCAATCGCAAGATTCTTTTTACAGGTGATCTGGACGCCAAGGCTCCTGCCTTCTTGAATCGACCGCCGGAAAAGATCGACGTTCTGCACGCTCCTCATCACGGAGGACGGTCCGGAAATACAATGGATTTGATTCGATGGAGTGATCCTGATTTCATTCTCGTTAGCGAAGGCCGTTTCCGAACCAATCATACTCTTGTCGAACGAATCGGATGGGACGGCACGCGATTCCTTAACACGTACCGCGATGGCGCGATTATCCTGACCATTTCAAAAGGCAACCTCAAAGACGGGCAAGGCCGCCTGGTCATTCAATCATGGCGAACACAAACCCGGATCGAAAACAAAACACGTCAAGCGTCAACGGCAAGTGACGCGGCGCCATAAAGCCCCGCTTCGTATCCAAGTCCGGTCCGCTCAAGAGTAACTTTGGAATTAACGCTCTGAAACGCCTGCTCCGTGAATGTCTTTTTCATTTCGTCGGCAAACAGCTCGAACGCCTGCGAAACGCCCCCACCGAAAATGATCTTTTCCGGATTGACGATGTTGGCGGCAAACGCGGCTGCCCGACCGAGTAAATGTCCTGTGGTTCGAAACGTTTCAATCGCCGCCGGATTACCGTTTCGCGCCGCTTCAGCAATGGTCTGCGCGGTAACTTCCGGAAGTGAACACGATTCCCGCAGCTGCCGATTTGCTTCGAGCATTCTCGTGAACCGTTTCGCAATTGCCGGACCTGCCGCTTCGGCTTCAAGACAACCGCGATGTGTGCAACCGCACAATTGCCCCCCTTCGACAACAACGATGTGTCCCATTTCCGCCGCTCCGGCAAAGGCTCCCGGGTGAATGCGACCGTTGAGAACCAGACCGCCGCCGATTCCGTTACTGATGGTGATCCAAAGAAAATCGTTCACTCCCTGGCAGACCCCGAATATTTTTTCTGCCCAGGCACACGCGTTGACATCGTTCTCGGCAAAGACCGGAAGACCATAGCGATGTCGCAATTCGTCGCCAATGGGATAATCACGGATTCCCGAAAAGGGGGCATAAACCCAACGTCCCGTTTTTGCGTCGGCTACGCCGGGAATGGTGACACCGATGGCATGGCAGTTGGCAAGATCACACCGGGCAGCATTGAGCGTCTGCTGAACGAGTTCGGTAATCGTCTTTCGCACGCCGTCTATTCCGCAGGCAGGGGCCAGTGTTTGTTTTTGTATCCCTCGCAGAGAGTCCATAACCTTCGTTTTGCTTATTTCAACAGAAGCCAACGCGGTGAGGATTTTAGAGCCGCCGATATCAATCACTAATATGTTTTTTACCACAACAATGCTCCATTGGTACGCCCTGCCGGAAGACACCAGTGCAGGACGGTTCCCATCACTTTCCGGGGAGGGCAGTTTTTCGCCCGTTTCTTATTGTTTTGACGCTGATTTCAGGAAAATAAGGGGTTGACCGCGACAGGCCGTTGGAACTCCCCTTGGAAATATTATGACCGGAAACCATGATTCTTTCAATAGGGTCGGGCAACATGATCGTCTTTACGAACTGTTTGTCTTCAAGTTTTTTATCATTGGGACTGGGGTTTTGACTTCTCCCAAAGCGTCTGCCAATTTGGCACTGG
>JAQVID010000683.1 GCA_028695865.1 Thermoguttaceae bacterium
CAGTCGGGCTATGATTCGTTCGATTTCAAGACATTGTATGCCAACGGAACCATTTATTCGGGCGGTTTTACCGATCATGTTTTTTGCTGTGAAGACGGAGGCGATGTTGAAGTCGAATGGCTCAACGACTCAAATGGGGAACTGATTCCCTGGCGATGCTGTCCGATCTGCGGAGCAAAAAAGATTGATCCGAGCCAACTTCAAACGTGGAAGATCAATTTTCCAGTTTTATTGGAACGCGTTTCATATGCTCTTGGTTTGGAAACACCACGCGAGGAAATCCCGTCTGTTCTCTATTATATGGGAACGAAATGGGGCAGTCCGATTTATTATTTGCGATCCATTGATCCTGTCTGGCGTCGGAACGTGGAGAAAATCATTGATAAATCGACTGCGGTGATATTACTTCTCCGGGAGCGACAGTATTATTTTTACAGAGAAGTGTATCATCAACCGGCAATCATACTGGAAAATTATGATTTCACGTATCATGGTAATGAAATTCAGGTCAATCAAGGGGTTTTCGAGGCAAGTATAAAATCGCTTGCTTTGAATCAGAATGATTCCCAACCGAAGTATCGTTTTGTCAAAAAGTCCGGCTGGTATATCAAATATGACAAAACGGAAACGTTTCTTTCGGGTAATCTTGAGGGATTGGAGTATATTCAGAGGCTCTTGAAATATCCTGGGCAGGAGATTCATGTTACTGATTTTCTTGCGGAGATTTCCGGCAAGACCGAAATCAAGGCAGCATTTGGTAATCAGGAGAAAGTCGATACACAAACCAGAGAGGAGTACAAAAAACGCCTGCTGCAAATCGGGGAAGAACGAAATCAGGCTCTGCTCGACAATGACGAGGCACTTCTCGACCGATTGGATCAGGAAGTCGAGTCGATTGGAACGCGACTTCTGGAGACAAAAGAATTTTGCGGCAAAAAAGCAACTTTTGGCGATGATATTAAAAAAATACGCCGAAGAATTTCCAAAAAGATCAAAGAAGCGCTCGAATTGATCCGGGAAAATGATCAGGTCTTGTTTACCCATTTGGATAATGCCATTGAAACGGGTTCCATTCTCTGTTATGACCCGGAAGATCGACTTGACTGGGTCTTCACCTGATATTTACTCTCTCTATATATAATAGAGTCTATAATATATAGAGAGTCCATTTGCGACCGAAATACCCTTGTTTTTCTATTGCCCGTTACTTCAGACGGGCTTTTTTATCTTCTTGTGTTATTTAAAAATTTCTGATATAGCAACGCCCTATCTTATTATCTCCCATAACCTCTATCTTTTCTATAATAACATTTAGCTCAAAAAATATAAAAATATTTCCACGAAAAGTATCGTACAGAAATCCGAGGACCAAAAGTTGGTCCTCGGGACCGAAATTTGGTCCTTCTTGTCTTTTGTAAGAGGAAGTTTTTTGAAAGCTTTCCAGACTGGCAAAACTTAAGGTAAGGAGCAAAACAAATGAGACAAACATTTTTCACGCTTGGGACGATTGTGGCAGATTCGGAAAAGTATCTTCCGGAATGGCTGACGTTTCACTATCTGACCGGAGTCGAGCGGTTCGCGCTGGTTCTCGAAGGCGACTGCGCGGCCATTGAAAAACAGATTCGACAGCTTCCGTTTCGGCGGCAGGTCTGGACGTATCGGTTCCGGGAAGTTTGGGATCGGGTCAAGATTTATGACTGGCTCTTGAGCAAGTTCGGACGGAAAACTCATTGGATGGGCTTTCTCGATCCCTCGGAATTTCTCTTCGGAACGGTTGAGGACGACGTTCGGAACATTCTGGTTCAATACGAGAAATTCGGCGGACTCATGACGCACTGGCTGAACTTCGGATCGAACGGTCACTTCTTCCGACCGGATGGGCTGTCCATCGAAGCGTTTTCCAAAAGAGCGGTCGATTCTTTCCGTATTCACCACGGACTCAACACAGTATTTCAACCGGCGAAGTTCAGGCGATTTCTTTCGTCCAATCTTGTCGAGACTGACTGCGATTCCGTTCGGGAAGATGGACAGCCTATCGAAACCGGAACAACCTGGGGCACGGCGAAAGACCCGATCTGGAACGCGATTCGAATCAATCGGTATCAGCCGCGATCCCGACAGGATTGGGTGGAGTCGTGTACTCCTGGTAACGCTTTTGAGAAAAAACAGTTGGCCGATCTCTTTTACCACCTGGATCGGAACGAGATTTTCGATCCGCTCATTCTTCGTTACGCCGCTCGCATGAAGAGCATTCTGCGCTAACGAAAAGCCCGTTTGAACCCCCTTTGTCCGTCCTTGTTGTCGGACAGAGTACAACAATATATTAAAGTTGCGATTACATATTAAATTTGATTTTACAGAAAGGTTTTGAACTATGAAAAAGACTGAAATGACACGTGATGAACTGATTGCTTTCGCCATGAAACGGATCGACGCGAAGCTGAAACACCTTGTTCGGGAAGGTCGGGTTCGGGAAAGCGACGCGGATGATGCCCGTCAGGACGCGATTGTTGCGGTGTTGGAACAGTTGAACGGATACGACGCCAAACGTGAAGTTCGGGAAAAGACGTTTGTCAACACT
>JAQVID010000045.1 GCA_028695865.1 Thermoguttaceae bacterium
CCTCCCGCGCCGCCGGAAGTCCTCAAGATTATCAAAGACCACGGAGTAACAAATTATTCGATTTATTTGCATGAGCCAACAGGTATGCTCTTTGGAGATTTCGAATGCGAAAACGAAGCCGAGTTGGAAAAAATCGGCGATTACGAAACAAGTATTCAGTGGTGGAAGTCGAATGCCGAAATTCTGGTCTGCGATCCGGGCAATTCGGAAAAAGGCAAAGAAGAAGAATTACGGGAAGTGTTTCACCTTGATTAAAAACAGTGAGGTCTGTCGTGCCGCGAATATTTTATGAACTGGTTCTGTTTGGCGCTTCCGGCGATTTGACGTCGCGGAAACTGATTCCGGCCCTGTTCCGTCTTTACTGCCGCGGCCGACTTCCAAGGGATATCGTGATTGTCGGTGTTGCCCGAACGGAAATGTCGAGCCAGCAGTGGCGGGCCAAACTTGCTGAAACGACAACGGAATTCGTTTCAAGCGAAGCGGATCGCGAACACTGGGAACGCTTTGCCCAATTGATTTTTTATCTGCCGGGCGACGCCGGTAGCGACGCGTTCTATCCCAAACTCAAGTCCTTTCTTGCCGATCAGGAAGCCGCGTTTTCCGATTCCGGGTCGGCGTCAGGCCCGCAGCGTGCCCCCTCCGATGCTCTGCTCCATACGCTCCGCGTGAACCGCGTTTATTATCTTGCCGTTTCGCCCGGCCTGTATCCGAATATTATTTCGCGATTGGGGCAATTCGGCATGGCCCAGGACGAAGGAATACATCGCCGCGTCGTGATTGTCGAAAAGCCGTTCGGTCGTGATTTGGCGACTGCCCGGGAACTCAATCACATGACCCACGCCGTGTTTGAGGAACGGCAGATTTTTCGAATCGATCATTATTTGGGCAAGGAGACCGTCAATAACATCTTTGCCCTGCGTTTCGCCAATACGATTTTTGAGCCGCTCTGGAACCGCAACTATATTGATCATGTTCAGATCACGGCAGGGGAATCGCAAACGGTCGGCCGCCGCGGCGCGTTCTACGAAACAACCGGTGTGCTACGCGACATGTTCCAGAATCATTTGCTCCAACTTCTGGCAATAACCGCCATGGAGCCGCCGGTTAAATTCGATGCCCAGGCCGTGCGTGACGAAAAAGTCAAAGTCCTTCGCGCCGTTCGCCGCGTCAATGCGGAAGAAGCGAAATCGCAATGCGTTTTCGGGCAATACGTTGGATACCGGACAGAACCGGGAGTCGCTCCTGACTCTCAAACACCGACCTTCGCCGCAGTCAAACTCTTCATCGACAATTGGCGTTGGAAAGACGTTCCGTTTTATTTGCGAAGCGGTAAGGCAATGAGTTGTCAAACGACTCAAATCGTTATCATGTACCGCGAGCCGCCGCACTCCATTTTCGGAAAAGATTTTCCGACCGCACCCGGGAGCGTGAATCGTCTGCTTATTCAAATTCAACCGTCCGAAGGAATTCATTTGAGTTTTTTGAGCAAGGTTCCCGATTCCGATATGGACCTGCGAAGCTCATCACTTTCGTTTTCATTCAAGGAGCATTTCCCGGAACGTCTGCCGGAATCGTATGAGCGTCTTTTGCTCGACGCCCTCAACGGCGATTCGTCGTTTTTCCTCAGAAACGACGAAGTGGAAACCGCCTGGGAGGTTGTCGATCCATTCCAACAGGCCCAAGCGAAACTTGCGACCGGCGGCACGGCTGTAGCGACATATGATCCCGGCGATTGGGGGCCCGACGCGTCGAATCAATGGATGAGCACGCAAGGCCGTAACTGGTTCGATCTGTGCCCGGTCTTGCACTAAGTCGTGTCAGACACGCAGCGGTGTGAAATCCATTCCCGGCTTGTACGGTTTAACTTGACCTTTCGTCGTGTGGTTTGACGTGTGGTTTGAGGTTCCCCGTTTTCCCAAGATAAACGGGGAGCCCATCGCCAAAATTGAAGAATCGACAGTATGAAAACAGCCTTACTTGATTTATCGCTGTTCGGTTTGAGGTTCCCCGTTTTCCCAAGATGAACGGGGAGCCCATCGCCAAAATTGACGTGCCGGCAGTAAGAATCACTCCGGAGCCCAGCGTCCGCATTTCGCACAGTTGCATTTCTTTTGTCCGAATCCGCAGTCACTGCATAATTTCCCGTAAATTACAGTGTTCCCCACCCAACGTCCACACTTATAGCAATTGTCTTTCTTCGAACCAAACCCGCAACTGCTGCACAAGCGAGCATAGACTTGAGTATTGCCGACCCAGCGTCCGCACTTGACACAATTGTTGCTTTTTGAGCCAAACCCGCAATTGCTGCACAATTTCACAGGATATTTCGGCAACGAATCATCCGCCGCGCACGCTGTGACGTTCGTCAAACAATACAGTGTCGCCGCAATAACCGCAACACCAAGCCATCGAGAGATTCTTTTCATTTGTCGTTCCTTTCGTTTATACAATGAAACAAAACAGAGTTTGAATTTTAACGTTTTCATTTTGCGATCTTGTTGAGCATTTCGAGAAATTGAGCACGAATTTTCGGTTCGGCCGTTTCCTCAAAAGCGCTCGTTCCGCGCCATGTGGTATACCCGCCCAGATAAAACTGTTCCGCGGTCGGCAAATAGCCATTGTTGCCATTGGCGTGCGATATGACAAACGTTGTTTTAAACGGCGAATAAGCTCGTAAATCATGGCCGGTAAAACTGAAGACTTCGCCCGGATATGTGCAGATTCCCAAATCACCAATACGAATCGTTTGCAAAATAATCGTTCTGGTCGGCTCGGCCGTACTCAAACGAATCGTGCGCCGCGCATAGGAATCGTCAAGAGAGAAAGGCTTGTTCTTCTCTTTGACCTCTTTCAACCACGCCTTGGCAAGTTCAACCTGTTCGGGCGTTGACCTGCGAACAGCAAGCGTAAGTTTCTCCTGACATGCCGTGACAGGAAGCCAATCTTTGAACTCAATGGTCTTATACGCTTTGAGTGCCGCTTGAGCAACATCATCGCCCACAATGTCCAAATCAGCCTTCTTCTGCTTGGGATCAAAAAAGTTACTGCTGTTGGCATCGCCACTGGTTCCATTGGTCATCACCGCCAAAAACCCTTTGGGGGCATTGAGCAACTCGCCCATTCTTCGGGCAAAAACACCAAAGTAATCGGCGGATATGTCGGTCACACCACCCGCGTAATGCGTCGAATAATTTGCCAGAACGGCTAGCGGTTTTCCATCAAGAGTTGTACAAGCCAAAACATAAACATTTTGGTCAGGAATTCCGGTTGGCATGACGTTGTTGGAACTTCTGCCCGGATTCATTTGGGCTACGTCGCCCCGACTGCCGGTGAAGGCATGATTGGGAGATTTCGCCGTACCGGGCTGCATGAGAACCCGGCGACAGAACACATGACGCGGTTCCCGACCGATTGCCCAGCCGACTTTTGCCGGCTGCAAATTCTTGATCGCCATGATAATCGCTTGGGCTCCACCGTCAATCACCTTCCACGTGTATTTCGATTCCGCACTGGTTCGCGGACCAAAAGGAATCGTCGGGGTGAAATGGGTATGAGTCGCGGAGATCGAAATTCGGTCAATCGGGAAATTCGTTTTTTCATGCACCATTCGCTTGATTTCATTGGCGAATGGCTCTAAGAAGAAACAGGTATCGACGGTCGCGAACACAAATTGAGTTGTACCATCGTCAATGGCGATCGCGCGAACGTTCAGCGGATCGTGCAGCTTGTCATAGTACCGCAACTGAAACAAACCGTTGATCGGGACGGGAAACTCTGTTGGCGAGACATCGCAAATACCAGTCCCGGCACGGAACACTTTCTTCGCGGAGGTCACTGTATCAGCAGCAAAACACGAAGCAGTAACACAACTGAAAATCAGCAACAATGTCAAGAAGAACAAAAGACTGCCCGTCCGGACCAGCTTCCTCAAAAACATCATATGTATTTGCATCATCATCACTCCTTTATAATAGTATTATCGTAGTTGATTATTTCTCTACCGTATTTCAACGATCGGCAATGGGCTCCCCGTTTACCTTTGGCAAACGGGAGACTTTGAAACGCCCCCCGAGCTCGGGAGGATTATTTACGAGGACCAACGGTTGAAAGATCAAGCTGCTTAAAGCCCAGTTTAAACGCGGGCGATTCCGGCTTGAGCAGTCCGTCGTGCCTGTCCGGATGGACGAACATGGCGTCCCCGGCGACGGAACCCAAATCAAGTCCGCGTTTGGCCCACAAGTCATACGCCGTTTTGGTCTGCTGACACATGTCGGCAGGCAAAGAATAAAGGTTATTGCGGCACGTGAAAACATCGGATGTTATTCCGGACCCGGCGATGTAAAAATTCGCGTTTGGATTGGTCCAGGCCAGAACGTTCTTCTCAAAGACAATATTCGCAAAGTTCTTTAAATAATTTGCAAAATACCCTTGGTATTTTGAGCCATTGCGAAAGATGTTGTTTCGAACCGTATTGCCCTGACCGCCCTGGAGCATAAAACCGCCGTAGGCCGAATCATAGACGTAATTGTTTTCGACAAGATACCCTCCGGCAAACGAGTCGAGATAAATTCCCCAGGACATTGCGACTTCTGTGCGGCCCTGATCGCCGCTGGTATAACGTCCGTTTGTCGAAATCACACGATTATTCGCAATGATCGTATGCGACTGAAACGTTTTGTCCGGTTGCGTGACTTCAATAGCGCCGGTGTCATACGTTTCAAGACTCGTATTGCGAACATCATTATAAAGAATCCTGTTCTCCGTACCTGCCGACTTCATACTGATTCCGTATCGACTGGAATCGGAAATGTAATTGTGCTCCACAAGGTTTCGCGAAGCATTCGCCCCGGTGAGAATAACACCACCGATATGTTTGTATTCACTTCCCAAATAGCGCATATCACAATCGGCCACGATATTATCGGAGGAGTCGGCAACTAAAACACCGCCCTGTGCACTGCGACAGACCACAACCCGACTGACCCGATTGGCTTTTCCTCCGGTCATACTGACGGCATAACGGCCAATATTGAAGAAACGACAATTCTCGACCGTCACATTCGACGCGTTTTGCAATTGAATGACACCATTACGCCCCATTCCATAACCGACACATCCTTCATCGCGCGTAAAGGCCGTTTCGCCGAATTGAACATTTGTTATTCGGACAGGAGCCGCTTTTTCCCCTTGTTTTTCCGAAATCTGAACAAGAGTTCCAAGTGTGGCATAACGATAATCGCCTGTATTTTCGGTCGGAGGAATAATACGAATTTTGCCGGTTCCATGATCGAAATACCATTCGCCGGGTCCGTCCAAAAACGACGGGTGATTTTCAAGATAATATCGATCCCCCCGACCCAGCGTTCCGGTCAATTCCTTGCCGTTGAGTCGAACAATATGGGCTTTGCCTTGCTGCTTGATCGACACGAGCCCGGCAATTTCCTGGTACGCGCGGCATGAACCACTTTGGAAAATCTTGAGTTCCACGCCCGGAACAACCCATTCCGGTTTCAGTTCGCCCGGCAAGAAACGAAATCCGTCTTTGCTGCCCGAAGAAGAACAACTGATTTGAGGCCCAATTGCTTTGACAAACGAATCTGCCGCGACAGCGATCAGTTTTGAATTGCCTTCCCAGGAAATTTCTTTCTGGCCAACAGGAGTCCAATGGGGATCGGCCGAAAGAATGAAACCGCCCAAACTGATACCACCACCCTTGTTGTTTCTCCAGGTTAGGGTTCCCTTCCCTTTTTTCAGATTCAAAACGGTGGAACGCGACCAGCGTGACGTTGCCCAAGAGCCGGTGTTTTCGGCGTCCATCATCGGAAGGGGCTTCTCGTCGTTATACTGAAAACTCATTCGGGCATCGAGGGCTTTAATATTATACCGCGCATTGTCGCCCCCGTAGTAAGTCCAAACCGTATAAGCCCCCTCTTCAACGACGTCAATTGAATAAATCAAGGTGTCGCCCACATTGTGAAGATTACCGACCGATCCGCCAAACAGACCACTGGTTTGGTATCCGGAATCAACGAAAAGAAAGCCGCCACGGAACTGGTCGTTGGGATCGTAATTCGGAAATCGGGCACGAATGAGAGCCGCGTCACTCGAAAAAACACGGCCGGGCACAAACGGGTCCGTTCCTTTTTCGAAATCGACCGGACCTTCGAGCAGACCATCGGACGACTGTCGCAACTTCGACAAAGGACGGCTTCCGAGCAGAACAACTTTTTCTTCTTGATATCCCTGGATAGACAGCGGAACAGCGCGGTCTTCGGCGGTCAACTCAAGCGTTTTTTCAACGTTCCAGGTACCACCGCGAAGAAAAACCGTAATCGCGGCCGGCTTTTCGGAAGCAAGAGCTTGACGCCAGGCAACTTGCGCTCCATGAAGTGTTCGTTTCGGACCGTCAGATTTCGTCTTGTTGGCTTCAGGCAGCTTGCCGGACCACGCATCGTTTCCAAACGGCGAGACATAGAAATCGGTTGCCCAGCAGACCGACGCCATTGCCATCCAAATCAAACAAAAACATTTCACAGTCAACTTACTCGACATAAACACTCTCCTGATCCTTTTCTTCAAGATTTCCTAAAACAAAGCCAGACCGGTTCCTCACGCGTTTGCCCGCTCTTACCATATTATGCACAGGTTTTCCGAAGGGAAATCAAAAGCATAACAGGGAAAACAAGTGTGCCCGGAAAACAAAATTAAATTCTCGCGACAACCCCGAACAAATCAATTTCGATTCGCTTTATCTCATTATAATACTTCGAACTGTCGATTTCCAGACCCAACGTGGCCAATTAAAACTTTTTTGGTCAAAATCGCTTTCATAGAATACACACACAGGCAACTGTTTTTATCTCTTATATCAACCAGCGGCGTAGTAAACAAGTAAAAAAGGGATAAATCCGCGATTTCTTGGGCTTTCGCCTGTCTTTATTTGAATCCAACTCTTGACCATAGGCAAAAATTATGCAAAATAGGGAATGGCAACTTTTTTTATGCAAAAAGTGTATGGTCATGTTTGTGTACACAATATTTGTGCGTACAGAAATTGACTTTTTAAGTTATATTTACACCACAATAATACCACAACAGTACATTAAACGATCTCCGCGGTCGAGGAGTATATATGTTTGTCGATTTACCGCAAAACACGGCTTCAGACATTCGAAAATTCGAATGGTCTCGCGGTCTGTTTTCGATTTTTTTTCTTTGCCTGCTGTTGCTGTATGGTTCGAGTAACGTATGTAGTGCCAAGACAAAAACATCGAACATGCCCCAAGCGGAATCGGTTCCCAAGAGAATTATTGTACAGTTTCATGATTTACCTGGAGTGCAATTCGCCGGATATATTGCCGCGTTGGAAAACGGATTTTACGCCGAAGAAGGCTTGCCAGAGGTCAAATTTCTTTGGCGAAACGACGAGGTATCTCCGTTTAGCATGCTTGCCAATAATCAAGCGCACTTCGCGACCAGTTGGATGGCCGAAGGCATTTTGGCTCGCAGTCAGGGAATCCCCGTTGTCGCGGTCGCGCTTCAGACCCAAGGTACCTCCGCTTGTGTCATGATACGCGAAGACCTGTTTCGAAACCTTGATACAATTTCTTCACTGGAAAACAAAAAGGTCAGTGCGTGGTTTGGCTATGATCTGTCCGGCAGGGCATTTTTGACCAAAAACAAGGTAAACGCCACAGTCGTTATCCAACGACGCGAGACATGCCAACTTTTCAGTCTGGGTTATATTCACGCCATGATCGCAACAACCTGGAACAATAAACCACGAGTCAAATACCTCCTCTATCGCAATACGATCCGATACATCACATTCAAGGAATGCGGCTTTGATTATCCTGAAGAAACATTGTATTGCAATGAGACCTTTCTTGGGCAACATCCGGACCTGTGCGCAAAATTCGTTAAAGCAACGTTTCGCGGTTGGCACAAGGTTCTGGAAGAACCAGACCGTATCGTCGAGACATTGGCCCATCAGTGTTCCAAATTCGGTGTGTGTGACGATACGTTTGTTCTGAGACAACAACTTGACGCGTACATGTCGGTCTTTCAGACTGATCCGCAAACGCCAAACAATGGTCAGTGCGACCAAAACCGCTTTGACCGCCTGACGGACGACCTGATCTCCGGCCGTTTCATCGAAAAAGAAAAACGGCCCGCCTTTCATGATTTCTTTGTTCCTGTGCTTGAACAAGCCTCCGGAAAAGCTTCTCAAAACGTCACGCAACCCAAACTGCCGCACCAAACGAATATGTCAAACGACAAACGTTCAAACGACAAACGTTCAGACGACAAACGTTCAGACGACAAACGTTCAGACGACAAACGTTCAGACGACAAACGTTCAGACGACAAACGTTCAGACGACAAACGTTCAGACGACAAACGTTTAGACGACAAACGTTTAGACGACAAAGGGGCAGTCCACAAATGAACAAATACAAGATTATACTGCTGGTGTTTCTTCCGTCGCTTGTGATGACCTCAATCTTTATTGCGCTGCTTGTATCGATCTCATGGCGGCCGGAAACGCGGAGATTAAAAGCCGCTCTCGAAGAAAATGTCGCTGAAGTCTCCAATAGAATTGCATACAACTGCTCCAGCATTCCCAAACAGGTCGAATTTGTCTCATCCGTTTTGTGCTCCGACCCCAATGCTGATGTTGCCGAACTCTTTACAACGTCGATGAAGCAAATACCCGTCATTGACGCAATGTTTTTTGCCCGGGGAGATTCCGACGCGTTCCACACGAATCAATGGGGAAATATTTCTCCTGATATTCCGGCGTCCGGGAACAAGCGCTCCGGCCAAGCCGGCCAAGCCTTCGGGCTCTTCCGTCGCGGCGAGAACACTCTTGTTAAGCTCAATGAATCGCAGGTTTCTTATCAAGCTCAGGATTGGTATCTTCTTGCCCGGTATGGAAAAAAAGCCAGGTGGTCCATGCCTCTGTTTTCGACGATTACACAGCGTACCGTCATTTGTTATACCAAGCCTCTGTTTTCCGGGCAGCAGTTCATGGGTGTGGTTGCCGCGTTTATCGCAATAGACCGCGTCTCCGGCCCGCATTCTTCCACGGATCAGGTAAAAGAGAAATACAAAAGCGCAAAATATTATGTCATTGCCGAAGACGGTCGAATCGTCCTTCTGTCAGGCGATGGTTCCATTCCGTTCAGTCTTTATTCCGCGGCGGCAAAGAATAATCATCAGGAACTTTTTCCCGAGCTTGACCGTATTGTTGTCGGAACTTCAGGGTCCTTTTTCGGACCAAGTCTCGAACCGACGAACAACAGATTCGATAAACGCAACACAACATGGTATGTCTTCTCGTCCCCAGCGTCCGATTCCGATTGGACCGTGGTTGGCAGTTTCAGTGCCGATGAGGTCATGAGACCAGCTTACCTGCATCTCGTTGCCCTGTCTTCCGGAATCATGATTGTCATTATGCTCATTTGCTCCTTTGTCGCTTTTTGTCTCATACGGAACAATCGTCCCCTCATCGAAATGACCCAAGTCGCCAGGAGTGTGGCCTGCGGCAATTTGGAAACAAGAATTGATCCCAAATATTGCCGACTGCCCGGCCGAATCGGAACGCTCGTTCGAACGTTCAACGGAATGATCTCCAAACTCAATAACGATGTAATCGCCACGGCAAATGAACGGAGTGAAAAAGCCGTCTACGAAAAAGAAATGTCTATTACCCGCCATTTGCAACAGGTGTTTCTCCCGCTTACGCAACATATTGAGTCGGAAGAGTATGGTTTTACCCTGGCCGCAAGACTGATACCAGCACAAATGATTGCCGGAGATATTTACGATTTTTGGGATGTTGGTTCCAATAAAAAAGCCATTCTGGTCGCCGGGGTCGCCGGAAGCGGGGTCGCCGCCGCCATGCTCATGACCGCTGTTCGCACGTTGGCGCGACAGCTTTCGAATTCCGGCTATGGGCCCGCCGAAGTCCTGACACAAATCAATACGCAGTTGCAGCATTATTCGGGCACAGGAATATTCGCCACGGTCTTTCTGGCCTATTACAACGAAAAGAACGGTATTCTTCGATATTGCAACGCCGGACACCGCCCGCCGATCGTCATCCGTAAAGACGGATCGTTCGAAATCTTTCAGTACGCGGAAAACACCGTTGTCGGTGTCCTTCCCAGGTATCGTTTTCTTTCAGAAGAAATTGATATCAAGCCCTCGGATCTGTTGTTCCTTTATACCGAGGGCGTGACCGACGCGCGAAACGCCCAAGACGAACCGTTTGGTATTATTGCCCTGACAAGCCTGCTTTCATCGCTGGCCGGGCAACCGATCACAGAGATTCTGGATGAGATCACAAACGCCATTTCGGAATATTGCGGCAAGGCTTCGCTTCAGGATATCACCACTGTTGCGCTCAAAAGACTCGGGCCGGGTGAAAATCCTCAAGATGAGACCTATACCGTTTTCGAATGCGACTTTCCAAGCGTTTACGGCAAAGGCGACAGCTTTGTCAATGATGTACTCGACGAAATGCCAAAATGGTCCTGGTCTGATCAAGAGGTTTTTGCGGTCAACATGGCAATGATCGAAGCAATCAACAACGCTATTGAACACGGAAACAAGCAAGACCCTCAAAAACTCGTTCACGTCTCTTGCCGTATTTCTTCCAGACATATCGCTATTGTCGTTCGCGACGAAGGCGAGGGCTTCGACCTCAAAAAGATTCCTGACCCTCGAACGGAAGAACGCATGGATATTCCTTCCGGCCGAGGGATTCTGCTTATGCGAAGCTTTATGTCAAACGTCAAATTTGAGGGAAAACGAAACGAACTCGTAACCGTTCACGGCGATTTTTCCTTTCCCACGAAAGGTTGGCCGTGTTCTTCTTACAGAGAGTATAGCAGAACCAACCAGCCACGTCAACGATATGTCAGAAAAATTCCGAAAAACAGTCAACG
>JAQVID010000046.1 GCA_028695865.1 Thermoguttaceae bacterium
GTCAAATTTGCGTGACTCAATTTAGGGCATGATGAAAATTCATCAAGCCCGTATATGGAGCGAGTGAAACGAGCGCAATTAGGGAATGAGCGGTTCGAATTTATGCCAATATTCCGTAATTCCGGTCATGCGAGACCGGAATTACGGAATTGTTTTTTTGGCGATCGCGTTGCAGGGGTACGGCTGGCGCCGAACCCCTGCCTACCATACGGAACCCCCTACGGGGTTAGGATTTTAAAAATCATAATACATAAAAATCACGATACGATTTTGGCGATCGCATTACAGGGGTACGGCCTGACGGCCGAACCCCTGCCTACCATACGGGAACCCATACGGGGTTTTCCGCCGCAATACGCGGAGTGAAAAAGCAGTGTTCGCAATTATAAGAGTAAAGCCCAAGTTTTCGATTGTCCAAACCGGGGGGCTCTTTCAAAGCGTAATGGTCGAACCGGGAGCAAGCTCCCGCGTTTGCCTTATTTAACGCACACAAAAGCGGCGGCAAGCCGCCGCACTCCAAAATGTCCGCTTGCGGGGTTGGGATTTTTGGGAACCGGCGTTGGCGTCAAATTTGCTGCACATTCCATTACGGGCTTTGTTGGTCGTCATGGACCTTGATTTGGGGCATGATGAAAATTCATCAAGCCCTCATTGCGCTCGTTTCACTCGCTCCGTATACGGGCTTTGCACCTTCAGGAAAGAAAGCAACAAAAAGCAGGCAAAGCACAGCCCAAGCTCACGTCTCCGCATTATTCCCGCTTTCCGCCCTTTGCGGAATTCTCGATATTTTCATGAAAAATCCCGAATGCAAGTGCAAAATGCTTGTATTGTATTTCGTCATTCATTACAATTGAAAGCGGAGAACTTTTTGGGCAGTCGCAACGTTCCATGTTTCGGAACCGTGGATAGCCCGGAGTACTGTGGTACTTCGCGGTCGAACGGGACGAAACCTGAACGGTTGACGTTGTAATGATCTGTTTTGCCGATATGGAACAATCTGTCAATGTACCGGAAAAATCGACATGTCCCGTTTAATCCTGTGGGAAAATAAAAGAACAACATTGAAAGGAGACGACTATGCGAAAGACGAAAAATCAGGTTACGATTCCGGGAATCTTGTTTCTCTTTGGTTCGACGGTGTTTTTTGCGGCATTTGCCGCGGCGTTTTCTGCCGAGCCTGTTTGGAACATCCGCAATATTCCTCAAAACAAGGTCACCGTGGTGGCTCATCGCGGAGCAGGAGATTTGGCCCCTGAAAACACGATTGAGGCCCTCCAATTCACGTGGAAGCTTGGCGGCATTCCCGAAGTCGATATTCGGACATCGAAAGACGGTGTTTTGGTTATGTTTCACGACACAAATTTCCGGAGAATCATGCCCCATGCTTCAGAGGAGTTGAAAAAGAAACGAATTGAAGATTTGACCTGGTCCGAAATTCAAAAGCTCGATATTGGTTCTTTTCGAGGGAAGCAGTTTGCGGGCCAAAAAGTTGTGTCTCTGGCCGGGATTTGTCAGGAGCTCAAGCAAGATCGATGGCGGCAGATTTGTATTGACGTGAAATCGGTTGATTTGAAGCAGCTTGCCCGGGAAGCGAAAGAAGTTCTTCCTCAAATCATTTTGACCAGCGGAAGTTATAAGAATGTCCATCAGTGGAAGAAATTGGCCCCAAATTCCCAGACGTTGTATTGGATGGGACTGGGAGCAGGCGATGCGGTGCTGGCCCCCAAAATTCAGGAACTGGTGGAGAAGCACTTTGTCGATGTCGACCGCATGCAAATACATGTTGTTTTTGATCGCAAGACGTTCAAGACGACTCCGACGGAAGCGTTTCTGAAGGACGCGGCGGCCAAAGCCCATGCCGCGGGTCACGTTGAATTCCAACTCATGCCCTGGGGAATTCCTGACCGCGAAGAATTGTACTGGCGTCTGTTTGAGTTGGGCGCCGTCGGTTTGGGCACGGATCGTCCCGACGTTGCCTTTTCGGCGCTGCGTCACTACTATGAACAGGGTCAAAAAAGCAAATAAAATCTGTCCTGGATGAAATGAAAAATTATATGGGTCATGCCCGCATGGCACTTGGACTGTCAAAACGCATGACCCATTACCCCCAAACTGCCCACCTCATGCAAATACCGGCAAAAATTACTCCCGACCCCTTAATTTTTTGGAAAGAAACATTTTCGATAAATCATCTTGCCCTTTGCACTGGTTTGGTATAAAATAGTAATCGAAGGCCCCGGGTAAAGCAAAGATTGTTCTTCTTTGCGGTTGAGCCTGTAAAACTTATCGAAATATGAAGCAAATTACTTATGAAATGCCAGAAATGTAACAAACCTGCCGTTTTTCATATTACGGAAAATACGGATGAAGTTCCGGTCGAACTTCACTTTTGTGCTCAACATGCCAAGGAATATCTCTATAAGACGACGCCGGAAGTCGAGGTCGTGACGGAAGACGCTCCAGTGAAATCACCGACGAAAAAGAAAAAATCGGCTTCCGTGCAAAAAACAACCGAAGAGCTGATGGAAACAGATTTTCAGTCGTGTCCTTATTGCGGGCTTGGTTTTCAGGATTTTCGCAAGAATGGTCTTTTGGGTTGCGCGAACGACTATTCCTGTTTCGGCGACTTGCTTGATCCGCTCCTGATGGGTATGCATGGCAGTACGGAGCATGTTGGCAAACGTCCCGCTCGACTTGGTGGAACGCAGCAGGGTACCATTCTGGTTCGATTGCGTCGTGAATTACAAGACGCGGTATCGATTGAAGACTACGAAAAGGCGTCTCAACTTCGTGATTATATTCGAGATATCGAATTGAAAATGGTTCACTGACGCGTTTTCAGACCTTGTGTTTCATTTGTTTTTGATTTCCTCTGCCCGGGAGAACCGCTCTTATGAAGATGTCTGGGATATTCGGAATATTATTGGTCGTCAGTATTGTATTTATCCCGGGTAAAATCTGGTCCGCAGGGACCGATTTTCATTTTTTGCCTGCCGAAAATGGGCAAATTTTTCTCAAGCAAGGCAATGAGATTCTGCTGAAATCGCCGGAAGAAGGGCTTTGGTCCGTTGCCTTGGACTGGAAAGACGCCCAACCGGTCAACTGGCGACATGTTCGACCTTCGCACTGTGAGCATGTTCATGACTGGACAATTCTGTCCGGAGTTCTGCAATTGCCCTCGGCGGAAGGAACACTTTCGTTTCGTGATACATACCGTTTGGAACAGGGGCGGGTTCGCTGTACCCGACGTTTTGAGTATGAAGGGAAACGGTCACTGGAACAGGTAACACTTTCGGTGCGCTGGCAAATGCCGGGCAAGGACCTGGCTCCTTTTCTTCCCGGGATTCTGTATTACGGCAATCCGTCAGGCGCGGTGAACACCCCCCAAAGCGTTCCGGTTTGGACAGGTAAAAAGGGAGAATTTGCACTGTTTGAAGATCATCGTTATCCGATGCCGTTTGCCTGTTTCGAAGATGGTCGCAAGTTGCGTGCCGCGGCCATTTACACCATGCCTTCGCCGGTGGTTCGGGGAAATGTTCCGGATCAGTGGTGGTCGTGTGGTATTCGTCAAATTGAATCCGATTGCGGAGAATTCGATTTGTACTCTGGTTTTATCGGTTACAATGGCAAGCCCAGTGTCGCCAAAGCGCTTCAGTCCAAGCCGATGGACTATCCTCCGACAACCATGACGCTTGTCCCGGGCACCGTCATCGAAAAAGTATTTTATCTGGACGCGTGGTCCATTCAAGCTCCTGGCACCGGTTTTCAGCACCCGGTTCGAGCATCGCTTGAAATGAACGCTCCTTTTTACGCGGACGATCTGCCTGATCGCTCGGAAATAGTCCGTCAGAAGCTTGCGTTTGTTCCGAGTCGCTGGATACAAGGCGATGGCTACGCCGGATTTCACATTGCTCCGAAAGAGCGACCCCCTCAAATTGTGATGGGCTGGTGTGGACAGGCTGATGCTCCCGGGTTTGTCCTGCCGGTACTCATGGACGATTTTCTTTCTCTGGCCAAGTCAGACCAGGAAAAAGAGACGCAAAAGGTGTGGCTCCGCGACGTGGTTCAGCGGTCGCTTGATTTCCTGACGACTTCACCTGTTACGGAGGAAGGGTTTTCTGTTCGTTATGATGTGACGAAACGGCAATGGCTTGGCCGCGGCGACCACGTCTCGATGGGGCAGGGAATGTACGATGTGGCCATGGCAATTAAGGTTGCCCGAAGCGGAAAACATGGAAAATGGAAGACGGATCGTTGGGAGAAATTCTTAAAGAGCGTCTGTGACGTTCATGCCCGGCGTATTCTTCGCGACGATTGGCGCAGTCGCTCAAGTGCTGAAGCGTTTTATATTGCTCCGCTTATTCTGGCGTCTTCTTTATTTAGTTGCGATGAGTATTCCCGTGCCGCGGTCAAGGCGTCCGATTATTTTGCGTCTCGGCATTTGTCGATGAAAGAACCTTATTGGGCATGAACTCTCGATGCCCAATGCGAGGACAAAGAAGGGGCCTGGGCTGCTTTTCAAGGTTTTTTGGCGATGTACGATGTGACCGGCGAAAAAAAGTATCTCAATTGGGCCAAACATGCCTGCGATGTGTGTTTGAGTTATTTGGTTGTCTGGGACATTCCACTCCCACCGGGCAGACTGGCCGATCATCAATTCAAGACGCGCGGCTGGACTGTTGTCTCCGTGCAAAATCAACATTTGGATGTTTACGGTGTGATCTTTGCTCCAGAAGTCGAGCGACTTGGCAAGCTGCTTGGTATAAACGCCTATGTAAGGGCATGGGAGGTCATGTTCCGCAGTAGTGGGCAGGTGATTGATCCGTTCGGAAGTCAAGGCGAACAAATTCAGCAGACCAATTTTGCCCAACGTGGCGACATGACGGATGTTTTGCGTCTTCGCGGCGGATATGCCGAGCGCTGGACCGTTTTTTGGATAACGACTCATTTTCTTGTTTCTGAAGCCAAGCGTCGGGTACTGAACGAGTAAGTTTTCGTGAAAAACGCTTGCCGAACAGATTCGTTCTGTAAACCGGGAACGTGAGCATTCTCGCAGCCCGCGGCGCGGTGCCAGGGAACCTTTCCCGTCCGTGGTTTTGGGAACAACTCCAGAACCCGGCCCGATGGGTAACAATATACTTATTCTTACCACTTTAATCTTTTCATGAAACACATGTATCGTTAAATCATTTCTGTGTTTATTACGTTTAGCTATTTGATTGTATGCTTTCAAATTTTTGTTTTACGCGGTAATTTGGGTGATCCTGGAAAAGAAAGACGATTGCCGCGAGATTTATTCTTATATCGCTCTTATGATGGCCGATAAATGATTCTGGAATTTTGGCAGAATGCTCCCGACTTCTTTTTAGGAGAAACAAGGTTGTTTTGGCAGAATTGACAATTGACACAAACGTGTGAATAGGTGATAATTACAGGGAATACAACGACTTTTACGGCGACAATTGAGAGTACGGTCGATTTTTGTTTGCGACCCAGGCTTTCCGCCAGACAGAACTGAAACTTTTTAAAGGAAAGTACAGTGACTGCTACACAGCATGTATCATCGTTATTTGGCTTGTCGAACTGGGTGGACATGGTCCAGTACAGGGCACAGGTTCAACCGGAAGATTCCGCTTTTATTTACTTGACCGATGGCGTGAGCAATGAATTGCTTTTGACGAACCGGGAATTGGATCGTCGCAGTCGCGCTATCGGAGCCTGGATAGAGAAACACAACTTGTCGGGAGAGCGGGTTCTTTTGCTCTATCCGCCTGGACTTGATTTTATCGCGGCGTTTTTCGGTTGTTTGTACGGCGGAGCGATTGCGGTGCCGGTTTACCCTCCGAAACGTAATCGTTCAATGCTTCGCATCGAGGCCGTGGCCAACAGTGCCCGGGCTAAACTTGCCTTGACAACCGACGAAGTACTTAAGCGTGTCAATGAGTTGATCAGTGAAACGCCGGACCTGACGCGTATTCCGTGGCTGGCGACGACCAGTCTTCCGGCAGGGCTGGAAGACGAATGGAGCAGCCCGGGCGTTGATTCGGAAACCTTGGCGTTTTTGCAATTTACCTCGGGTTCGACGGGCACACCCAAGGGAGTGATGTTGACCCATGGTAATCTTTTGCACAATTCGATGCTGATCCAGCAAGGATTTGAGCACGGCCGGACGGACAGTGGAGTTTTTTGGCTTCCGAGTTATCACGATATGGGCCTGATTGGCGGCATTCTTCAGCCGATCTATTGCGGCCGACCGAATGTACTCATGTCGCCGTTGTCGTTTTTGACGAAGCCGTTTCGCTGGCTTTCGGCGATTTCGCGTTATCACGGAACGACCAGCGGGGGTCCGAATTTTGCGTATGATCTTTGTGTGCGACAGATTAAAGAAGAGCAACTTGACGGTCTGGATTTGAGCAGTTGGAAAGTCGCGTTCAATGGGGCCGAACCTGTACAGGCAGAGACGCTTGACCGATTTGCCGAGAAGTTTGAGCGTTGTGGTTTTCGGTATGAAGCGTTCTATCCGTGCTTTGGTCTTGCCGAAGGTACACTTATCGTAACCGGTGGAATACAAAAAGAAAAACCGGTTGTACGATCATTTGATGCCGATTCGCTGGTAGGAGGTCGGGCGATCGACGCGGTACCGGGAGCGGTTCACGTTCATCGGCTTGTTTCTTCGGGACGTCCGATTTTTGATCAACGGGTTGCGGTCGTCGATCCGGATACATGTATTGAATGTGCGCCGGGCACCGTTGGCGAGATATGGACCAAAAGTCCAAGTGTTGCCCATGGATATTGGGAACGTCCGGAAGCGACGCAAGAGACGTTCAACGCTCATATTGCCGACACGAACGAAGGACCGTTCATGCGAACCGGCGACCTGGGTTTTGTTCTGGACGGCGAATTTTATATAACAGGTCGAATCAAGGACTTGATTATTATTCGCGGCGTCAATGTTTATCCTCAGGATATTGAGTTGACGGCACAGAAATCGCATGAGCTGTTGCGTCCCAATTGTGGAGGCGCGTTCATGTACGGCGAAGTACAAAAAGAGAAGCTTGCCTTGGTTCAGGAAGTGGAGCGCAAGTTCAAACCGGAAGACGCGGACGCGATATTCGCCGGCATTCGAAAAGCGATTGCGCTTGAACATGAGATTCCGATCGATAATATTGTTTTGGTTCGTCATGGTTCGGTTCCGAAAACGTCAAGCGGCAAAGTACAGCGCCATGTTTGCCGGAACGGTTTTTTGGAGAAGACGTTCGAGCCGGTCGCGACGTGGTCGCTTGAAACCGATGGCGATCGACCGTTGCCGAATGTAACCTTGCCGAAGAAGGCCGTATCGCAGGACGAGCCTCGCCCCATAACCGATGTGTTTGAAGTCAAAAAAGGGACCGATGGCAAACCGGTTGTTTCGCCGATTCCAAAACCGGCGGCTCCTGTTGTATCGCTTTCGCAGCTCAGTTACGACGAGACGGCGCGAATCGTTCTGGAGGAAGTGTATCGCGTTGGAACGGATCGGGCAAGAAATATATCTCTGGATACTGATATCACCGAACTTGGTTTGGATTCGTTGGAACGAATGGAGATTCTGGCCGGATTGGAAGACCGGTTCGGCGGTCAATTTCCGGAATCGGTTTTGCCGACACTCTTTACTGCCCGGGAAGTCGTCGATGCCGTTCGCAGTTATCTGGGCGGTGGTATTCACCTTGGCGAAGATCATCAAACGCGAAAATTCGAACTGACCGAAGATTGCTGGAATGTCGCGAAGTTTCCCGAATATATCAAGATACATCAAAACGTGGAACTTGTCGCAAGGCTCAAACTGAATCATTTCTTTGAAGTGCACGAAGGAGCCGCAGGGGCAACGACCATAATTGGCGGCAAGACGTTTATCAATTTCTCGTCGTATAATTACATTGACAGTTCGGGTCACCCCTCCGTAACAAAGGCCGCCCAGGACGCTGTGGCAACCTATGGCACGAGTGTTTCGGCCAGTCGAATTGTCGCGGGTGAAATACCGATTCACCGCCAACTTGAAAACGAGATTACGCAGTTCCTGGGAACAGAAGACACAATCGTGCTAGTCGGTGGTCACCAGACGAACGAAAGCATTATCGGTCATATGGCCGGGAGCGACGATCTGGTTCTGTTCGATTCACTTGCGCATAACAGTATCGTTCAGGGAGCGATTCTTTCCGGAGCGAGACGACGCCCGTTCCCGCATGGCGACTGGGACGCGGCGGACCGCATTCTGGAACAGAACCGTACCCGATATCACCGCGTTTTGATCGTGCTGGAAGGGGTCTACAGTATGGATGGCGACTGGCCCGATTTGCCCGAATTCATTCGGGTGAAGAAAAAGCACAAAGCCATGCTGATGATCGACGAAGCGCATTCGATTGGGGTACTTGGCCCCACGGGTCGCGGTATCGGCGAGCACTTCGGTGTGGACCGGCATGACGTCGATATTTGGATGTCGACGTTGAGCAAGACGTTTGGAAGTTGCGGCGGTTACATTTCGGGCCGCAAGGAACTTGTCGAATATCTCAAATACACGGCTCCGTCGTTCATGTTCAGTGTAGGCATGCCTCCGGCGCAAGCGGCAGCGGCGTTGGCTTCGCTTCAGCTTCTTGAGCGGGAACCGGAGCGCACGGCAAAGATTCGAGCCAACAGTCGTTTCTTCCGTGAATTGGCCAACAAGCTTGGCCTCAATACAGGGTATGCGCGTGAAACGGCGGTCGTTCCGGTCATTATAGGGAACTCGGTCGCCTGCTTGAAGATATCACACATGCTGTTTGAGCGAGGGATCAGTGCCCAGCCCATTTTGCACCCGGCTGTGGAGGAAAAGTCGGCACGAATACGATTTTTCCTTTCGTGTGCCCACACGGAGGAGCAACTAAGATACACACTTGAAACACTTGCTCAAATCATTCAGGAAGTATCAAAGGAAGCGAAGTAATATGAACATGGAACATAAACGATATATGCGCAGACTGATGTCGCTTGACCAATGTTCATCATTTGTCCGGTGGACGTTCGGCGGTTTCGCGTTTTTCTTCGCGGTCTTGCCCTGGTTCATGCTTGCCGTGTTCTGCTCGACCGGTTTTTCGGGCACACCCGGCGGGAAGGGAGCATGTATGCTGTTTGCCTATTTGGCCATAGTATCCTTGTTTTATCACTACACAAGGGCACTGTCGGTACACTGGCAAGGTTATCCCTTTTATCCGGAAGACCGAATGTTGATTTCTCGGTTTCATCACACACTTGCGCTGGCCTTGGTATCTGGAATTGTCCTTATTCCCTGGTCGCTGTGGGGTGCCTTGGCGGTGATTGCGGGGCTGCTGTGTGTTGACCTGATAGGTGAGTCAAAAGCAGTCCGTTTCGGCGAACATACAGTTCGAACGGCGCGAGTTCAATTTGATTCGATGGCAGCCTTGCTTAGCGAAGCAGGAGCATCGCGCGAAAGAGTGAGTCACTCGACAAGTTTGCCGGGAATTTTTCGTGCTGATGAAGAAACATGGAACGAATCGAAAGACACAAACCCGTCGCAGGACGATTCCGCGTCCGATTCGAATACAACCCAGTGTCAGAAACGCAAGCTTCAGATAAACGGAGTCGAATCAATCGAAGGAATGGTTCGAGTCTCGTTTAAAGAAGGCGAAGAGCAGACGGCAGTCCATCTTGCGTTTTGTCCGTCACTGACAACCGCTCCGGAAATCCAAACCGAGATCATTTCTGATCTCGATACGGAAGTGGAAGCGGACGTAACACTTTCGCAAATGTACGGAGCAAGAATAGAACTCAAGCGGTCTGCGTCGAGTGGTCTCCCGGCTCAATCGGTTTCGTTATACTATTACGCGTCGGTTCCCGCCGTTTGCGAAAGAATAGCGCAGTAGCAACCAACAGTAAAGCCAACCACGTCGCCACACTTATACCGGCTCCGACAAGAAACGTTCGTGGTCGGTATTCCATGACAACGCGATATGTACCCGCGTCCAACGTAACACGTCGCATGAATCCGAGTGTTTGCCGGATTTCCAAAGGTTGTGCCAGGGTCGGATTGTCTTTGTCCAGACGGTAGGCGCAGGCCTTCCATCCCGGGAAATATTGTTCGGCCAGAACGATGTCGCCCGGCTGAGTCAAGCGAGTTTCGAATTCAAGCCGGTTGTGCGCATAGTGTGTCATTTTGGCGTACTCATTCTGTGTGCGATCATCAAGGCGTCCGCTCCGTACCAGGTTAATGGTCGAGTACATGGGATCGTCCAACGCGGGCAAGTTGTGGAAGATTTTGAGTCTTGTGGTCGGCAGTGTGATGTGCCACAGCGCGGTGTCGGTAGGGATTCCATGGGAATCCAGAACACTTGTCGAGTCTTTTTCGGCAGCGACCAGAAGCCGCACATTATTGTGGTCGAGTTTGATGAAAGGTTCTTCCCCTGGTTCCGGTATGGACATCACGCGAGGAAAGATCAGGTCTTGAACATCGAGAAAAGCCATGAGGGGTGAAACATCGTTTTCATCCGCTAATTCGGCCCACGCCAGAAAGAAATAATATTCGTCGACCGTCATGGTTCCGGCCAGGTGCGCATTTTGCAAATGCTGCGAATAATGCTGATTGGGGAGCAATGACATTCTGTCCCAGAGACCGCGCAGAAAATCGTTACTGGGCCCCTTGTGCTTGGACAGCACAAGCGGATACCATTCCATGGTAAAAATCCTTGTCGGGGCAACCTCTTGCTTGCCCTCGTCGTTTTGCGCTTGCCGAATCTTTTCCGCCAAAGGGGACTGCTGTGTATGGAGTTTCGTGGGACTTGTAACAATGATTGAGGAATGTGCCGCATACAAGTCAAGCAGCAGCAACATCATAACCGCGCAGGTCAAAAGGATATTTCGTCGTTTGGTGGAAGGATGACGATTGCGTTCCTGCACACCC
>JAQVID010000684.1 GCA_028695865.1 Thermoguttaceae bacterium
CATTGTGACCACTGCTCAATCCCCCAACACAGATCCCTGGACGATTTGGCGCTTCGCTGTGAACAAAGTTCCAACGCTTCGTTTTTTTCCGGTTCGGCCAAATGTTTTGTTTCCTGCTTATAGAATGCCGCGCCGTTTGAACTCTTTGACATAACCCGCCCCTTGCTCTGAACCGCTGTCATGATTGTTTTTTTATTGTGCTTGCACAAACTGATTTTTGCAATACTTTGCGTAAAGTAAGCAGTCTGAAACGAAAATTGTTTCAACCGGCTCACACACTATGACCATTTTCGCACTTAACGGCGTTTTTGTCAACGTTGAGAGCCAAAATTAACCGGAAAAAAGTTAAGATTCAGTCAAGTCAAAACAGAAATGCCCCTGATTCGCAGAAAAAAACAGGATCGTATTGCGGTGGATTCACTGTCGTACCGTAGTGTGGCCATAGCCGGACGAATAGGTGTGCTTTTTAACACAATAATTTCACGTGAATAAAGATTTCAACCTGGCGGCACTGTACTTTGGTAATAACATGTAGCGCAAACAATATATCAGCAATGAGATATAAATATTGTACTGTTAGATTATGTTTGGGTCGTCATGGACCTTGATTTGGGGTATCATGAAAATTCATAACCGTGTATGGAGCGGGTGAAACGAGCGCAATTAGGGCCAGAGCGGTTCGAATTCGTCCCAACCCCCCCCTCATTCCGGTCGCGCGCGACCTCCATTAGGGGCTTGACTATCTTATCGAAACGAGCGAATAAAACGCCTTCCGGCAGGCGGGAATCTCTCGCCTGTGATCAGGAAGAATAATCAGGTTTTTTGTCATGGTTGGTTAAAAACATCTTCTTCCCTTCTTTGCGTCCGCAATGCCGGGAAAACAGACGCGGGCGTCTGTTATTCCCTGATTAAAGTGTTGCCTGCCAGCAGACCGTTTCGCGACTATTTCGCAAAGACAGCGACGTCTTCCGGACCGAGAGTCCAATTGAACGAACCGTCTTTCAGTTCGACCTTTTTGCCTGAAACCAAATCGGTCAACGTCGTGCCATTGAGCGTTTTGAGTTGGGCGGCGTCAAGCGTGACCGTGGTCGTTTCCGTTTTTTCGGAATCGTTGAACAACGTAAAGCAAAGGCGATCGACTTTCTCGCCGAAACGCTCAATATAGACTTTTTCGACACTGCTTGTCGCGCCGGTCAGCGGTTGCCATCCAGCCTGGGCGACCCGCTTGCACAGCGGAATATACTTCTTGAAGAGCGGACGGTCACGATTATACAGTTCGGGCCGCGAGAAATAATGTCCTGTCGCCGCGTCGGCACTGAAGTATCCAGGGAAGAGTCCATAAGCAAGCGAACGTTTCATGAACTTTTCGGAACACTCATAATTAAATTTGTCGAAATCTGTATTCATAAGGAAGCAATACGGTTTCGGACCGCACATGGCCCGTCGGTACAAGAGGTCGGCATCGCTCTGGGGACGCCATGTGCCATGGTGATTCCAGTCGGTTTCCGTTCCGCAAACGTCCAAAACGGGAGCGAGCCAAAACAGATTGCCCGGGGTCGAATTGGCCATCATGAGTTTCCCTTTGGCGTGTACCGCGTCGGACATGACTTTGGCATATTCATACGAAATCAAGCCCCGGAAAATCGCCGGTTCAAAGGAATCGCGATCATAGGTAAGCGGACAGCGAGCCGCGGCGAAATGATCCCGACGATAATTCAGAAGCGCCGTAATATAGCCTTCGCTCGAATCAATATATTCACCGTCGAGGCCTTTGGTTCCCGGGCTTGATTCCGGATAAAGATCGGCGGCTATCTTGTCGCTCCATCGTTGTTCATAAGACCCGAGCGGATATTTATCCGACCAGGCGACTTTTCCTTCGTGAGCCAATTGCCCCAGACCCGGAAGGTCGCAAATACTCCAGACAGCGCCATTGCACCACGGGGTATCAAGAAGTCTTGCGCTGAAATTACCGCCCTGATCGTAATGACCACAGGTCAGGAACGATTGTGCCCGTTTGTCGCCTTTGGCGGCAAGTTGCTTTGCCCGTTCCAAAGCGCCTTCAATGGTACGCGGCATGTCCTTGGGCATACTCATCCACCAGGTCATTGGCTCGGTATAGCGGAAGGTCAGCACGTTGTGCGCGTCGTCCCAAGCGACTTCATCATTGCCTTCCTTGAAACGAAAGCCGAAGTCTTCGGGCTTTTCGACCTTACTGATTTTATAAAAAGGCATCCACACGCCTTGATCGGCAATGCGGCATTCAAAAGCTTTGGGGAATATTTGGTAGTATTTTGCCAGAGCCGCGCGAAAACCGAGCGTTGGATCAAAGGTATAACGAACGAATCGCAATTGAGCAGTCGGTTTCTCTTTGGTCAGGGCAATATCGTAACCGATATAAAGTTCGCGGAACGCGGATTGACACCCCACTCTGAAAAACGCGGGCCAGTCCGGCGAAATTCCTATTGCCACACCTTGAGTACCGCAACCGACGGCACCCAACGGATAGCGCGAGAGTCGCCCGCTGGAACCTACCGGATTGATTCCCGCGTTTACATATTCCGCAGGAGCGAGCA
>JAQVID010000685.1 GCA_028695865.1 Thermoguttaceae bacterium
AAGTAACCGCGTGGACTCGGATACCGTAACCACTTACGCCAACGGCGCGACGCAGTTGACTGCCGCCGGCGCGAATACCATTACCGATAGCGCGATACTGAACTACTCACTTGTGTCGGGCTTGGCCAACGGCTGGTATCTTGCCGGAGTCGGAAATTTCAGCGGTCTGGACGATTTCATTTTACTGGCGAATCAGGATGATTATGCAAAATCCGTTAAAACGGTCAACTCGAACGGTGTCTGGTTTGGTACGCTCTATTACGGCTCTGTCTATCGATACGACAACCCAGGCGAACTCCAAAACACGGCCCTCACGTTCGACGGTGCGTTCGGTGACGGTTTACAGGCGTTGGCGACCGGCGATTCCATTCGTATCGGTGGAGACGTGAACTCCGAAAATGAGGTTACTATCGGCGAGGGTGTAACCGAACTGTCGATTTCCTCCGCAGCGGCTGGCGGCGTCCCGGTTACGGTAACGGCCACGGGCAACGATCATCGTTTCTTGAATGTCGAAGGCGATTTGACACTCAACCTGACGAAAGTTGGATTTACCGGTGGAAAGGCAACAAATGAAGAAAATGCTACCGGTGGCGCTCTTTACGCTGCCGACGGTACAACGCTGACCATTCACTCCGACAATGCCGTCTTTAGCAACAACACCGCAAATTTCGGTGGAGCTATTGAGTCGAACGAGCTGGCTTTGACCGGTACTTCCGCCTTTTCAGAAAACGCGGCAAACTACGAGGGAGGAGCCATTGACACGTGGACGAGCACAATTTCAGGGGAACACACTTTCACCAACAACTCGGCCAGTGAACGCGGCGGAGCGATTTGGGCTCAGGAACTGATCTTCACGGGCGATAATTCCAACGTGACATTCTCAGGCAATACGGCCGCCGGAACCGCCAATGACATTTGGATTGCCGGCAACGGTATGGCGGGTCTTCTGACCATTGAGGGGGATGGAACCTACGAATTGAACGGCGGTATCGTGGCAAAGAACGGAAGTACGCTGACGATTAACGATTCGGCTGACGTAACGTTCGCGTCACACGCCGTCAATAATATCTCCGGTCTGACGACGATTAACAGCAATCACGTTTCCTTTGGGGACGAAACAACCAACACGTTCGCAGGCGGTTTAGCTCTCGGTGCGGGCGTGAATCAGGCGGTCGGCGGGAATGTTACTGTCGGAAATCTCCTTGGCGTTACTTACGACGCGACGAACGAAACGATAAGCCAAATCAGCTTCGCAAATGTATCCTCATTGACAGTAGATCAAGGCACGAAAGCCCTGATTTCCGACACAAACGGAAATACGTTGACTGCAAAAGATTTTCGAGGAAAACTCCTCGGAACGACTTCCTTCATTCTTGGTAAAACGGGCGGAACCGAACTTGCGACCGTGGCGGGTGGCGATGCTTACGAATCGTTGTTGTACAAAGTCCAAATTGGTTACGGTCTTGATGATTCGACGAATTACGTGATGAAATCGGAAGAAAAACAATTGGACGTCGATGCGATTGAAGGCAACGCACGGGCGGCACGTTCTCTCTTTGGAAACGGTTTATTCGATGTACAAACGGTCGAAGAAGCCCGACGTAATGTGAGCGGCGCGACCGGTGAACTCTACGCCTCGACCGCGACGGCTCAAACAAATCGCCTCAATTACCTCAATACGATGTTGGCGAATCGGCTTCAACAACAAAATGGTGAAACGATCTCTTCCGATTCGACGGTGCGCGGACAATCGCCTTCGGCTTGCTGTCCAAAAGATTCAACATCTTGCCGCAGACTGACCAATTTATGGGGAAGCGGCTACGGAATCGGCGGATTCGCGTCGATGGGTTCGAACAATGTTACCGGATACGACTACAGTGCCGGCGGTATGCTTATCGGTGCTGATTGGCAAAGTTCGATGGCCGACATGGGGCTCTTCTATGGGTACGGACAAACCAATATTGATTCGTTTGCCTCCGGTCTGGATTCGAAGGATCATACGTTCGGCGGCTACCTGAAATGGGACAGTTTAGCGCTGGGCGGATATACAACCGTACTGGGCGACTTCTCTTTCAGCGATGCCAAGGGAACTCGTAATTACAATGGCCAAGGCTATCGCGGCGATTTCGATTCCATGCAGTCGTCGGTCTATCTGGAACGCGGCTGGAAATATCAAAACGGATTCGGCGTCAATATCAATCCCTACGCGGTTTTGCAATATATTGGATATAACGCGGACGAATTCAGTGACGGAGTTTTAACGGTCGGCGATGTCAATTACGAATCGCTTCGAACCAAGGCGGGCCTTCGCGTGGATAAAGATTTCTGCCGCAATGGGAATCTGTGGAATCTTTCAACCAGTTTTGCCTGGAATCATGAACTGCTCGACACGAACGCCGATTTTGTCGCCACGACCAATTTCGGCGGACAGGCGGTTTCGGCAACCATCTTCGGCAACAATGCCGGACGCGACTGGTTTGAATACACCGCCGGAGCTAAAGTTGCACTTACGGAAAACGTGACGCTATCCGGCGATTACTTCCTGTACGTCAATGAGCGATCAACCCTCAA
>JAQVID010000686.1 GCA_028695865.1 Thermoguttaceae bacterium
CGGTGATTCAATTCTGGATGTGGGGTGGTCCCAGCCAGTTGGAGACATTCGACCCGAAGCCGGATGCCGGCAAGGAGTATTATGGTCCTTGGGGTACGCCGGTCAAGACGAATGTCCCGGGTATCGAAATCAGTCAGTCGCTTCCTCGACTCGCCGAATGTGCGGATATGTGTTCCTACATTCGTTCCATGACGCACGGCGATAATGGTCACGAGACGGCCGCTTATATGGTCCAAACGGGCCGTATTTCTGGTGGTAATCTTGTTTATCCTGCGCTTGGAGCCGTTATATCTTTGCTCAAGGGATATAAGTATGGGTACGATTCTGCCATTCCACCTTATATTATCTTGACGAATCCGTTGGGACGGTTTTCGGAATGCGGCTTTTTGGGGACCGCGTACAAGCCGTACGCAACCGGAAGCGATCCGAACGCCCGACGTTTTCTGGCCAATGGATTTGTGCTTGACGGTGTTGACGACAAGCGTAAAGAGCGCCGTTTGACCTTGCTTGATTCGGTTGATCTTTATGGAAAAGTTGTTAAAGACAATTCCCTTATGACCGACCTTGAGCAGGCCCGTCAAGGAGCATTTGGCGTTTTGACCGGTGAGGAGGTCAAGACATTCGACTTGAGTAACGAAACAGACGAAGTTCGTGAAGCGTATGGTCGCACGAAGATCGGTCAGTCGTGCCTTATGGCTCGTCGTCTGGTCGAAAAAGGCGTTCCTTACATTGCGATCAACTATGGTGGCGGTTGGGATACGCATTCCCGACATTTTGAGCATCTTACCCGATTCCAGCCCGAGTGGGACAAGGCGTTGTCTTTTCTGCTTAAGGACTTGCGAGACAAAGGGCTGTTGGACACGACGATTATTTGGTGGGGCGGTGAGTTTGGTCGTCCTCCGAAGATTGACTACAATCCACCGTGGTTTGGTGGTCGTGGTCACTATGGTCCGTGTTATTCGAACATGATCGCCGGTGGTGGAATCAAAGGCGGGACTGTTGTTGGCGCTACGGACAAGGGTGAGAAACCGACGAAACGTCCGGTCAAGGTTCAGGATTTCCTTGGTACCATTTGCATGCTGATGGGACTTGATCCTGACGCTCCGATGGCCAATGATAAAGGAATTGAGGTTCCGATCATGGCTCCGGCGTCGGAGAATGGTTTGTTGTACGAGATTGTGTAGTGGCAGTCGTTTCAGGCGAAACGTCATTTCGGTCCGGACGTTTCGCCGTTTGTGTATGTACCGTTTGTGTATGTAAAGGACCGGTTCCGACGGATTGATATAAAGGACTGGAACATGAAAAAGAGTATCGCGTTCTATCTTTTCCCGGGCTTTTTGTTTCTGGCCGCTTTTTTTGTCGCGGCTCCGAATGCGTTCTCCCAAGCCGTCTATTATTTGTATCCCGCTGGCGGTCAACGGGGAACCAAATTTGAAATGGTTATTGGAATCAGTTCGCCGGCAGGAACTGAAAAAGTGCTTGTGACCGGTGGTGGGGTTGACTTCAAGATTCTTGAGCGTCCACGCTATGGCGGATTTTTGCATCAGGACCCGTATGGCGGTAAATGCATGGGCGTATATCGCGCATGGATGGACGAGGAAAGTCGTTTATTGCCCCTTCGTGGTGATCCGGAGAAGCTTGCGGCGGCACGGGCAAAGCTTCGGGAAAATCGGGAAAAACGTCGGCAGGCCACTCCCGTTAAAGCCAACGAAATTCCAACGCCAACCGATGAAGACGTCATGCGTTCAACGACATATTGGCACAAGTTCGCCAATCCATCGATTCAGGATTTGCAGTTGTGTTATTACGAATATTCTCCGCAGACGATTGAAGTCTATAAAAAGCGACATAGCCCGGGCGGCAGTATGGTTGTCGAGGTTTCGATTGCGCCAGACGCTGAAGTTGGTGTTCGAGACCTTCAGGTGGTGTCTTCTTCCGGAATTTCCCGCGCGGTCAAGTTTTGGGTGAGTGATGTCCCTGAGGTGAACGAAATAGAACCGAACGAGGCTCCGCTTGACGAATTGCCCGCTTGGGATGAATGGAAGACAAAATTCAAAAAAGTGGTCGAGCTTCCGGTACAGGATATTCCGGTCGTGTTTAATGGTCAAATCAAGCCGGGCGATGTTGACAAGTTTTATTTTCATGGGAAAGCCGGTCAGCGACTGGTCTTTGATGTTCAGGCGCGAAGTACTTGTCCGTATATCGCCAACGCGGTGCCGGGGTGGTTTTGCGCTGTCGTCAATCTTTATGACCCGGAAGGGAAATTGGTCAAGTACAGCGAGTGTTATCGGTTTGATCAGAATCCGATGATGTTCGTTCGTTTACCGGTGGATGGTCAGTACACGGTCGAGGTACTCGACTCAATTTATCGCGGTCGAAATGATTTTGTTTATCGTCTTTCGATTGGAGAATTTCCTGTCGTGTATAGTCAATATCCGCTTGGTGGTCGTGTGAACGAAGTAACGCCGATCAATATCATGGGAGGTAATTTGCCGGTGAGGACGATTACGCCGAATTACAAGGGCGATGTCTTTTACGATGAAATACGGGAAATAACCTCGGTG
>JAQVID010000687.1 GCA_028695865.1 Thermoguttaceae bacterium
GAAACCCCTACGGGGTTAGGATTTTTGGGGAATCGGCGTTGGCGTCAAATTTGCGCGACACAATTTAGGATATGATGAAAATTCATCAAGCCCGTATATGGAGCGAGTGAAACGAGCGCAATTAGGGGGATAGCGGTTCGAATTTGTGCCAATATTCCGCAAACGGGCAACTTTGTCTCGCGGGCCATTGTTCTTTCCTTTTAATTTAACGAAGAGGGAAAAAAACGAATACGGCCGCGTCCCAGAGAGCGTGCGAAACGATTAACATCGGAAGCAACCCGGGACGAAACCGGTAAATCGCCGACCAAACGATACCCAGTACGGCGGCCGCGGCCAACAGCATGAAATTCAAGGAGAAAATATGGACAAGCGTATAAGCGCCAATCGCCAGGATCATGGCCCAATTCTTCCCGTATAAATCGGCCAACGTCCGCTGAATATAGCCGCGCCAAAATATCTCTTCCGCCGGACCGATAAGAAGCAGCAAGCCCAGTGCGATCAACATGGGCGACGACCCTTCTTTGAGTGCGTAGACATGTTCAATTTGACGCGGAGCAAAAGCGAAAATCGCTCCGCTTGCTTTATCGCCCAGCCAAAAAATTCCCCAGAGAAAGGCGGCCAGACCGAGCCCACCCAAAAACGAAAAAGGGGTGAATTTTAATATGCCGGCCCAATCTCTTCGAAATCGAAAAGAGAGGTAAAGCAGAAGCACCGCCGACACGCTCATTGTCGGCCAAAAGGGGATCATCGGAGCGGTCCACGGAAAAAACATGACGCCCCAAAGAGCAAACGCGATACACATCGCAATGAACATATCTCTTTTTACCGGATTCATCGTTTTCTCAAATTGCATTTTACAGGTTTATTTGTTGGACAGAACCGATCGATGCGATCACGACGACAGAAAACACCAACTGCAACATTGCTGTTTTGCGGTCAAGGTCTTTCATTTTTTCCGAATCGTTCAGTATCCGAACCGCCGAGGAAGCAAGCGGCAGTGTCGCAAGAACGGTGATTGCTACTGGAGGAAGTATGCCCAGCACAATGTAAAATCCAATAAGCAAATAGGGAATAATAATCAACATGCGATAAATTAACTCCGCGTTTTCTCGTCCGATCCCGAGTGCGAATGTATAAATACCGGCGGTCTGATCATGGGGCATATCGCGAATGTCATTGGCGTGGAGTATCGCGGTCGTCAACAGACCAATTGGAAAGGAGAGCAACAGAACAGACCATGAAAGCCGTGTTGTTAAGGTATACTCCGTACCCAGCGCGATACAGGGGCCAAAAACGACGAAAATCAAAAAAACGCCAAGTCCCCGAAACTTGATCTTGTAATAAAAGGCGGCCGCGAGAATGCCAAACATTCCAAAACAGACAAGCGTCAGACCGGATTCATACGCTAAATAAAGTCCTGTAACAGACGCGATGCCCAGTAACGTGATTCCGTAATAAAGAATGGTTCGAGGGCGAAATATCCCTTCGGGAAGCGTTCTGGAGCCCGCCGTTTCGATTGTATCGACGCCATGAGTGAAGTCGAAATAATCGCTGATGAGGTTGCCCGCAAGTTGAAATAAAACCACCGAAAAAAATACAAGGGGCGCCAACCCCCAACGTATACCATTGCTTTGGGTTGCGTAAAGCCACGCCAAAACGATGAACAGTGGCGCTATGGACGCAGGTACCGACCAGAGTCGAGTCGCGACAACCCATTTTGTCAATTCTTTACTTGCTTTTTTTATCATGACTGTAAACCATTGAATCTGCTCATGTTTTAGCTGCTTGATTTTGAGTGCCCGCCGCCAATGAATCGCGTCAGTAAACGATTCGGACCATCTGGCGGAAAGCGGAATCCGTTGCGTATTCGTCTTCAAAAGAGCCGAATCCATACGGAATGGGCGATTCTTTTCTTTCGTGTAAAAATCGCCCGCAAAACCGAAATCCCGGACCAGTGAACAAGCAGCAAAAAAACAGTGCCTTCGGAAGCCGCAATTACTTTTTGAGTTCCTTTAAGCATTCTATTGCCATATCGACGAGTTTTTCGCCCCCTCCTGGTTCGATCAGCGAGTTGTACGTTTCATAGCTTCCTTCTTTGAATGCCTTGACAGTGGGAACGTATTGAATACTATCGGACAGTTCAATGACCATTGTATGGGCAAACGGAGAGGCCTTCTTGATCGCAAGTCCCAAATCGACAAAAACTTCACCCGGCAACGTAACGACAGCCGTATCCGGTCCCAATCGGTAGGCCTGAACTTCAAGCGTTAGTCCTTTGGGGTCTCGATGAAGCGAATCAAGTACCATCACATGAGAAAGCTTTGTAACCGGCGAGACTTTTTGATCCTTGGTTTCGGCCAGGAACTTTTTCGCCTCGGCAACCCGTTCCGCCGTGAATTTATGATACGGCCATTGCACTTTTCGGGAAGCGACTTTGAGCGATGGTTCAACCGGTTTCAGGCCTGATTTCATGATACCCAGCGTGAGATTTCCCAATTCCAGACCAATATCAGGAGCCTTTTGCTTCTTGACCCCGGAGACGTCGAAATGATTGATGTCGCCAC
>JAQVID010000047.1 GCA_028695865.1 Thermoguttaceae bacterium
CTTGATCGAGACATCGACTTTGCCCTGGGGCGGTATAACACTCATAATGCGTCCGGTCCACGCCGCGTCCAGCGTAATCGTTCCGGTCGAAGTCGCGTCGAATGTGATGTTCTTGTTGATCACGATTTGCCCAAGCGACTGGCTGAGTGTAATCGTTCCTGCCTGACCAAACAAAACGGTCCCCTGCGACTCAAGATAATTAATTGCTTCCCGGAGTGAAACAAGTCCATCAGTCTGATCGATTTTGTCTGAATATGTCGTTACACGAATGTTTGAGCTGACAATATTCATTTCGGAATCGCAAAAACCTTGGCTAATCAGCGCTTTTGCGTCCGCGGAGCCCGTAACGGGAAGTACCGCAAGCAGCATACGATCCTCAAGGTTTTCCAACCGCAATTTCCGTTCAGAACAGGTTGCCGTATTTTTCTGTTTGAAATTCCGGCGATGAAACAGGAAATTCATCGAACGTGTCATCAATCCGTTTTGCAATACCTTGGTCATACTAATTACTTTAATGTCAAGGGTGGTATTCCGCAAAAAACGCGGAATCTGGGACAAGCATACAAAGGAAAAACTTTAGGTATTCATGCTTCGAAAAGCAATAAGTTTCCTCTCCGATTCTATACATTTTTGATGTTTTGCCCAAGAGTTTATCTTCCCAAAACTGGAGATTTTTCGAAAAAAAGCAAAATTAGCCCGTTTTTTTGTAATAAACGGCGGTGAAGAACAGTATCACTTAAGCAACGACGTTACACAATACATTGCGTAATACGATAATATTATTTCAAAAGCGTGTTTCAACAAGTCTGAACATTGGGCACGGTCTTTTCATAATTCCAAAGAGAAAGATTTATTGTCAAGAAAATCGACACAGAATGCGGACGAGAGGACTTGAACCTCCATGCCGTGAGGCACCAGATCCTAAGTCTGGCGTGTCTGCCAATTCCACCACGTCCGCGGAACCCAATTTAAATAAATATAACGAAAATGGTCAAACATGACAAGGAGGTAGGCCAAAAAATCTCTCCCGTTCACAGCGGTGGCTGGATTTATTTGCTCGCTTTGGCAAAATAGGCAGCCCGTAATGGAGGTCGTACGCGACCGGAATTAGGGTGTGTTGGCACCGTTTCAAACCGCTCTGGCCCTAATTGCGCTCGTTTCACTCGCTCCATATACGGGCTTGATGAAATTTTATCATACCCCAAATCAAGGACCATTGCGTGACAAAAAAATACCAACGCGATGATCGTTCATTTTGCGTGAAATACAACGATTTTTCTGTCTGACGGAAGGTGTCTTTCCGTATCATAAATCGTTTGCGGTCACACCGTCCGGAATGGGCGAAATATATTTCCCCCCGGTCTTCTTTTGAAGTTCTTTTTTGGCCTGCTCGATCAGAGTCGGGTTTTCTATAAGCAACGTACAGGCCCGGGCAAGCGTGGCCGCGGCAGCCAGCGTTCCTTTATCGCCAATGGAAGTCGCGGTTTGCGCTGTCCATTCCCAGGTATGAGACGATGTACCGACCACGCTCGTTGCCATTTGGAGTCGGGCAAGCGGCAAAATCCAGGAAACATCACTGTCGTCTGTCGAAGCAAAGCCGCGGGGTTCAACCGCTTTCTTGTTATACAGACTCAACTTACGACTAAGCGGATGAGCCTTGAACTCTTCCACGGACACGCCTCGGGCCTGGGCCTGCTGCTGGAACCAGGCGTCTTTGTCTTTTCCTCCGGCCAAAGCGAGAAATTGACCGGCCAAAGCATCGTCCGTGTCGTCGAATTCCGGCGGGCCCATTTCCATGAGTGCGTTTGAAAGAACCTCGCCCATAACAGAATTGATCATCAAACTGTTTAAACCGCCCAGTACCTTATAATCCATCGTGGTCTCTGTCATGAGAGCGGCACCTTGGGCAATTTTTATAACACGATTCAGAATCTCCTGACATTGTGTAATCTGCGGAGCGCGAACGAAATAATTCAGTTGGGCTTCGTCATAAATAATATTGGGAGCCGGACCGCCCGGGTTGGTCCACGCGTAGTGAAGTCGGACACTGGAAGGAACATGTTCGCGGAGGTAATTCGCACCGACGTTCATGAGCTCACAAGCATCGACGGCACTGCGACCGACATCAGGAGCCCCGGCGGCGTGCGCTGAAACACCATGAAACGTGAAGACGACGCGATAATAGGCGTTGTTATTGATTTGAACAGCGGAATTCGAAGTGGAAGGATGCCAGGCAAAGACCGCGTCGGTTCCTTTAAAACACCCGGCTTTGACCATGAATGCCTTGCCGTAACCTGTTTCTTCAGCAGGAGTACCGAACAAGACAATCGTACCGGAACACTTCTTTTCCTTGAGATATTCTTTAACGGCCATGGCGGCGCCAACAGCGCCTGCGCCCAGGGCATTATGTCCACAACCGTGTCCGTTTTCGTTATCGGATCGCGGGGTCCTTTTCGCGGAGCCCGAGACTTGGCCCAGTTTCGGCAGAGCGTCATATTCGGCCATCACACCGACAACCGGCTTGCCTTGGCCATACCGGGCTATGAACGCTGTCTTGAGATTGCCAACTCCATGCTCGACCTGAAATCCTTCGGCTTGAAGTACGGAAACGATTTTTGCCGCGCTCTTGAACTCCTTATGCCCCAACTCGGCATAGTCCCAAACCGAGTGGCTGACATCCAATATTTGGGGGGCTTTGGCACCAATCGTTTTTTGCAGGAAAATCGCCGTTGGGCTCTTTTGCTTCCGAATATCTGTCGGCTCCTCGGCTTGAACACCGACAAGCGATGGAGCAAACAAGCCGAACACAAGAATCAAGACAAAGCGTTTCATAAAACCTCCCCATAAATTGAAAAATCCGAGACAAAATGGCAACGGTACCCGGCGGCCAAACGGCCCTTGCCGCTACCCCCCCCAATATTATACTGAAAAAAGATCACTTTCGCAAGTCAAACCGGTTTGCTCCCGATACATCAGGATTCTGGTGATTCATTCCCCGTTTACCTTCGGAAAACAGGGGAATTTCACGCCGCGTGACGCGAAAAAACCAAACGGCGGTGTTGAAAAGCGTTTTTGGACTTGTTATAATGAAGGTAATGTTGGAATTTTCAGAACAGCAACCGCAATCAGAGGAGTTTTATTATGAGTACCAGTCGTCGTCGTTTTCTTCAGTCGTCCGCTTTGGCTGCCGCTGCTTTGTCGGCTCCGGCTCTGAGCGCCGCCGAAAAGGCCGCTGCGCCCGCCCAGAATGAAGACCCGAGAATGAAGTATTGTAACGAGTATTATTTCAAGGAACCCAGTACATTCCGATTTGAACAACCGTTTGACGGAGGAATTCTTCAGGAAGGAACCGGCTATCCGATATTGGGGACAGAAACCGGAAGCGATGGAATCAAGCGTCTCAAAGTTCACATGGTCGTCAAGTATGGCGGCGTTTCGAATTTTCAGCTTTTGGGTCCGGACGGGAAAGTCATTGCGGGCGACTTTCTTCACGGCTCGTTCATGACCACGGTCCTTGTCAAAGATCGAATCACGGTCTTCAAGGCTCGCGGTACCAGTAAAGGCAAACCGGTCGAGATTTCATGTCGCGTTATTTGGGCGAAAAACGCTTACAAACGCTATCGCTGCTATATAGACGATCACAGTTTTTGCTTCCGCGATATTTTTCAAAAGCAGTACAAGAGTATTTTCGACTGCTTCTATTTCGCCAAACTTCGCGAATTGAATCGCATGTACAAAACGAAAATAGTCCTCAATTGCTTTAATTCGACTCCCCAGCGCGATTTTACACTTTCCATGTTCCCGGACAAGTACAAACATGAATTCGAAGACAATGCTCAGTGGCTCCGTCTGGCGTTTCATTCGGAAAACGAGTTTCCTGGTGAGCCATACCGCGAGGCACCGCCTGAAAAACTCGCGGCCGATTTCGATTTGACCGCAGCCCAACTCAAACGCATTGCCGGAAAAGCCTATACCGCCGGACTGCAAATACACTTCGCCATGGTTCGGGCCGATTCTTATCAAGTGCTTGCCGATCGCGGCGTTAAAATGCTGCCGACTTCAGGCCGAAAGAATCCCAACACAGGGGACAAATTCTGCGACTTCATGCTCCCCAATGATATCACGGCTTACATTCGCGACAACGCCGGCTGGATGGACCCCAAGTCTGGTATTATTTTCTACAATGGCGGCATGCCTTCGACATGCGAATGGATACCGGTTTCGCAAATTGAGCAACTTCAGCATACAAAGCTTGATAATCCGAAACAGAACCTGCTCGTCAATGTTGCCGGTCACGAACAATACTGGTGGCCATTCTACCGCAACTACATTCCGAACAATTTCGCCCAATGGAGTTGTGCCCTTCGACACGTAACCGAACACGGATACAAACCGATTTGGATCGAAGACGGCTTCTTCGGTGGTTGTGAATGAGTAAATTACGTTGAAGACGCTTGTACCCCCCATGTTAAGAATACCGAGTCCTTCATCGGTGAACGGTGAACAAGGGGGGACTCGTTTTGCGTGTCAGTTTTCGCGGGGCTTGCCCACCAATTCAGCGATCAGGTTTTGAACTTTTTCCTTGGTAACAGGCTTGAAAAGGACCGCGGTAAATTTATCAAGAGCAAAATTGCTTTTGGCTTCAACATCAGCGGTAACGGCAATGACAGGGAGCCGGGCAAACTGCGGCAGCCTATGAATTTTTTCACGAAGTTCCGCTCCGTTCATGGATGGCATCCACATATCGGTTAAGACAATATCAATCTTTTCCGACTCCAAAATATTAAGAGCTTCTTCTCCTGAAACAGCCGAAAAGACATTTTGAAAGCCGCATTTTCGGAATATGGCTTCCAGGACTTTCAGATTCATGATCACATCGTCAACGAGAAGCACCTTCGAATTCTTGACGTCTGAAGAGAATTCGGGCTCCACCGCGGGAATTCTTACCGACTTAAGAGATATGTTTTGGGAAGCAACCGGAATGGACACCGTAAAAGTACTTCCTTCACCGGACTTGCTCGACAAAGTCACCCCACCCCCCATTTTTTCGACCAGACGTCGGCAGACGGTCAAGCCCAAGCCTGTTCCGTTATTACCTGAATTGGTTCCGCGCATTTTGGAAAGCTGAACAAAAGGTTCCATCAACTTCTTTTGGTCTTCGGGGTCAATACCGATGCCTGTGTCGACAACAGAAAAAGTCAACATGCCCTTTTTCTCGCCAGAGGGCTCATAATGAGCTTTGAGGGTCACGCTCCCCTGCCGCGTAAACTTTACCGCGTTGCCCAACAGATTGAACATGATTTGCCTGATACGTAATTTATCAAGTTCCAAAATCGGCATGGAGTCGATTTGATTGATTAACGTGATGCCTTTTTGTTCTGCCTGATAGGCAAAAACGTGAAGATTTTCGCTGCCCAGTTCTTCGAAATCGGCGGCTTCCGTAACGATCTGCATTTTGCCCGCCTCCAAACTGGAAAGGTCAAGCATGTCGTTGATGAGCTGTAACAGGGTGTTCCCGGAACAGGCAATTGAGTCCAGATATTCTTCCCTGGTTTTGGGATCAAGCGAGCGATCTTTCAGAATATCGGTAAAACCAATCACCGCGTTGAGTGGTGTTCGTATCTCGTGACTCATTGAGGCCAGGAAAAAGCTTTTCGCCTTGGCCGCGTCTTTAGCCGCTTTCAGCGCGGCTATTATCTCTTCCTGATACAGTGTTCGCTGTACCATGAGTTCAATCAGGTTGATCGTGGACAAAATGAAATCGCGTTCGGCCGTTGTAAATTCGTGCAGGTCTTTCTCAAAAGCGATTCCGAGATTCCCCCAAATTTCGCCATGAACACGCAGTTTCGACAAGCATATTGAGCGAATTCCCAACTGTTCATTTCTTTCTTTCCACAATCCGTATTTTTTTATATTCTCTTCGTCGTTGACATCATCCACGAAGGCAATTTCATTTTTGCACAGGTACTCCAGCGCGCTATTGTTGAACGGCATCAGTGTAGAATCAAACGGCATTACCCCTTTCTGATGATATTCATACGCCAGATGGATCATTTGATCCTGATAGTTGAAACGGAGCACATAAACACGAGCCGCTTGCAGTTTGTCGCAGACGAGTCGAAGGACCGAGTTCATCGCTTCTATCGGCTCCTGTTCGCCCAGAACGGCATTCATTCCGCGGTTGAGAATGATTTCATTTTCCAACCGGATATTTTTTTCCGCCTCATTCTTGCGAATGTTGTCCAGCGCGTTTACCAGCTCACTGTGTGCACGATCCCGGATCAGCAGGATACCCAGTACTCGGCCCACCATTTCGAGATAGTTTTTTTCGAAATCCGTAATACAATGGTTCTGTTTTTCAAACACAATACCGAAATTGCCCCAAAGTTCATCATCCAGATACAAACCTGCGGCGAAAAACGATTTTATTCCCATCCCCTGAATATCGCGTTGCCATCCTTTATCGAAAGTTGTTCTGGCTTCCGCCGTTTCTGTATCCGAAAAGACCAACATTTCACGCTTCGATAAAATCCGGTACCAGAGTTCTTTTTTATCGAAATGCACGGAAGAATTCAAGACCGTTTGCTTGCAGTCCGGCCAATAAGAGAAATACGGCTCGGCAATGCACTTGTCCTGGTCAAACCGCAATACAAAAGCGCCGTCCGCGTTGGAGTAATGACAGATTGTCTTCATGACAGAAGCAAGCGCGTCTTTAATTGTATCTTCGCGGAGAAATGTTTCCAAACAAGTCGCGATCATTTCCTGATATTCGATCAACTGACGCAAGTAAGTCGTGTCAATCGCGCTTTGCACCACATAGGCTATTTGCCCCGACTCATCATAAACAGGTTCCGCGCCAAGGATGTAATGACGGCTGTCTTTCGCGATTTCGCGGCTCGTTGATTGCCCTGTATCTTTAGCCTCAAGAACAGACTGCTGTTCCTCGACCGGCAACTGTTTGGTGAAGTCGATGCGATCCCGGGCAGTTTTCATCACACCAAAATTCATTGCGTTGAACTGACCGGCTTCCTTATTGGCTAAAAGAAGAGTCCCTTCAGCATCAAACAACCACAAAGGAATCTTGATATTGTTCAGAATAATACTCTTTTCGAATTCGGAAACCCGAATGGCGTCGGCCATGTCCTGTCGCACCACGGCGACCGAAATAATATTGGCCATAAGTCGGGATATCTGTTCGTCGATTTCCGAAAATTGCTGATATCGCTCGACGTAACTAATACAAATAATTCCCCACAACTGCTTGTTAACCCAAATGGGGGACAAGATCGCGGACTTGGCGCGGTACGCGGGCATGCCGTTGAGTTTTTCATGGAATGCGCCGTTGCGAAGATCAGAGAAAACGACAACTTTGTCTTCCAACCACATTTGCTGATAATGATCCCAAATGGGTTGGAGAATCGAGGCACAATCCTTTTCGTAAAGATCATTGTCGCTGTCCCAAACTCGTTCGATTTGCCTGTTTTCCCCGCCGTCGCAATGAACAATGACAATACGATCAGCCTGCATATTGTTCATAATGGCATTGGAAATTTTACTAATGGCTTTATCAAGATTCTGCTCGTTTACCGTTTCCAGCAGTGCAAGGTTGCCCGCCTGTTCACAGCGTGTTTGTCGATACGACGCGGTGATATCGTTCATGGTGCAGAACAGCAACGATTCTCCAGACGAAGTAATGTGACGCTTTTTGCTTGTTGTATAACGGTGAGAAAAACCATTTTCATCAACGATGGTTTCGTCGAAGACAATTCCTTCCGGATTCAGCAGAGCCTTCGCGTCGCTTTCGCAAAAAGCCTCGGTTGGGAAACTGAGCTTGAGTTCGGTAACTGTTTTACCAATCATCTCGTCTTGTGGAAGTCGAAACAGGTTTGCGGCAGCTTCATTCAGTACGACAAAGCGTCCTTTCCGCGACATGTTCTTTACGAAAATAAGAGTGGAAATCGAATTGACGACCTGCGACCAAATATCCGACTCTTCACGCAGTTGCCTCAATTGAGTCGTAATCGCCGTAACGTTTTGAATGGCCCCGTAATACTTCGGACCATCTTTATCCTCTGTCCGGGTAATCCGAAGCCGATAATACCTTCTCTCTTGAAAACAGTCCGAGCGAAATGAGATATCAATCTGACGCTTGGCACCTTGCGCCAGAACGTCGAGACTCTTTTTGCATTTCTCGTAATCTTCCGGTAAAATCCATTCTTTAATATCCAGCCAACGACGACCGATCATCGGCACAAGCTCTTTGAATTTGCCTGTTTCGTGATAGATGGTGTTGTGATGATCAATTTCGAAGAATGCGCTTTGAGATAATTCCGCTCCAATTTCCGCAAGAGAGTTCACCGTTTGCAATTCGCGTATGGAATTTTGCAGGTCCTCGTGCTCCTTGCGACGTTCAAGCATAAGACCGAGCAAGTGCGCGGCGGACTTAAAGAACAGGCGTTCCTGCTCCGTCATGACGTGCGACTGGCCTATATAAGCCACTCCGAAGTTACCCCAAAACTCGCCGCTTACCGTAACGCGACAGGCATACATGCTTTGAACACGATAGCGTTTGTGCACCGGAGCCCAGGAACCGCAAAAAGCAAGCGATTCAGGAAGCGTCATGTCAACAGCGCCAATGACATTCCCTTGACTCATTTCCTGATACCAGGGTTCGTCTGGATTGAGAATCAACTCACCAATTTCATTGATCGAAAGGTCTTCCTGACCGGCGCAATATTCGCCGGCGGGAACAACAATACGCCGCGAAACATCGTGTCGAAACAGATAACATCGCGTGGCTTTCAAACGAAGACACAAAGCCTTTAAAACCGGATTCGTGACGTTTTGCGACATGCCCATTTTCAGAATGTCTTCAAAACACTTATTGAGAACCTTCTGATTTTCGAGGAGTTCCTGTTCCTTGCTTACGTCCACGGCCATGCCGAGAAGCCAGTTACGGCCCCCGGATAATTCCAGGCGGCAACGGTAAAACTTATGCAAGCGAGTCTGACCGTCGGCACCGGTCACAGGCAACATGGATTCAACCATCTCATTGCTTTTCATCGCGTCCAGGTCAGTTTGCCGGAAAACGTCAATTTCCTGATTATTTCCAAACAGTTCATAATCGTTCTTGCCGATAATGTTTTCCGTCGTGCGGTTCCATAATCTTTCACACGGTTTGTTCACAACGACATGTTTAAAATTGTTGTCAATATCTTCCGCGTATAAATAAATCGGCAACTGATCAATAAGGGTCTGCAAGGTTATCGCGGCGTCACGGCTTTCCTGTCGCGCTTTCTCCAGTGCGGTTTGCAACTCGGAATCATCGTGTGAGAACCAGATGACCGCCTCTTCACCACAAATCCATTCAGGGATCGGGGCCGCGGTCAATGTGCGCATTTTACCGCCATGCTCATATTCAACGGTAACGGTTTTTCCTGTGTCGAATACTTCTGTCAATGCGCCACAGACTTTTTTATTGTCAATGCAACGACAATCGGCCAGACTCATATGAACGGCAATATCGTCATGTTCACCATCCTTTTTCACAAAAAGGACCTTCATATCGCGATTGGCCACACCGATTCGACCAGGCAACAGTTCATAAAGTACCCGGCATTTGCGAAGTCCGCAGCGGTACGCGACTGCCGTGGCAATGCTCGCCGCAAGAACCATGATAACAAGACTGACAATGTCGTAAAACAAGCGATGATTTTCCCAAACAGAACGAAAATGCGACGGCAACAGGAACACACCGACATAAACAAACACCGTCCACAAAAAGATGATTACGGATATAAGAAAAAAGGAATTTCTTTTCATTTATTTATGTCTCGCAATATTGAACTACAAATAATGCAACAATTACTCTGATAACGTACATTCTCAGTGTATTATGCCTTGTGTTACGACCTCAAAAAACAGTTCGCCTATACCTGAATATAGCTTTGCACATTATCTCTTTTCACGTTTTTCTGTCAATGAACGCGGTTAAAAAAACAAACAAAGAGTTGTGTGTTTGTCTCAAGAACATATATAACGTCACTCAAAGTCTGTTTAAAAACACAAATTGCACGGTCAAACAAGATTTATACCACCGACACTTGAAATTTCCGCTCGGCAATCCCGATGCTCTTCGCAATCCGGGGCTTTTCTCCCTTACTTCAAAAATCGGCTTCTGTGTGTAGCGTTGCTCCTCTGGCGTATCCATTATTTCGTGAAGCGTCGAAACGGGCCACACGGCCCCGAAGCGACCTCCTCCGCTTTTTGTCTGTGCAGCAAGACAAAATCATTCTTTATTGATATAGTGTAACCGATATAATATGAGAATACCGCATATCATAAAAATTTGAGAATTTGTCGTTTTTTTTATTTTTTTCTGCCGCAACTCCACGAATTTCAACAGTTGTATACAATGGCGGAGAGAGTCTGCTTCCCAAGAGCGGGTTTAACACCTGTTTTCAAACGAACGGAAAACAGTCGCGGGTATCGCCTGATACCGAAACACCAGCCGAAAGATTTTGGGAACCTGACAGTAACGGCATGCCTTTTCCGCAGCCAAAGAAAGCGAACCATTTTGGAACCAACGATGAACTCATTGCAAGGACAAACACCCGAACAAAAGCGGGCCATGGAATTGTTTCGCCAATACATGCGCTATGTGGAAACCGTGGCCTTCCATCTTGCTCCGGTTGAATCCCTGCAACATGACATTGTATACGATACCTTTATTGCTTTCGTTCAAAACGCGGACCGGTACGATCTCGATAAGGATGTCAAGCCGTTATTGAGGGGAATCACACGAAATATCGCCCACGACTATTGGCGGGAATATATTCGTCAACTCCCGTCCG
>JAQVID010000048.1 GCA_028695865.1 Thermoguttaceae bacterium
CAACGATTTATTTTACCTGTCACAGGAACTGGAGAAATGGTATCCATTCCTGCATTTCAATAAGAACTTGGACGAAAACGGGAATTGTCATCAAGCGGATTTCGAACAGTTGCGAACCGACATGATTGCCGCAGGTCTTGTCGCGTCGCAAAACGCACCCGATTTTAAATCTTTTTTTGATTTCGTCGGGGCGTCGGATTTTTTGACGAAAAAGGGTGATCCTGCCAAGGTCCACGGCGAGAAGAAGAAATGAACGGTTTGTTATGAACAGATTGAAAATCATTCTTTTGGTTTTATTGCCAACGTTGCTTATCGTATGCAGCGCGATGGGATTCTACGTTGTATCTGAACTGCAAACCGGTACCACCGAGGCGTTTAACAAGCTTGAAAGCAATATTCGTGTTTTTGGCGACAATCTGGCGAAAAACTCAGGTGAGTATGCCAAACAGGTCGAAGTAGTCGCCTCGCTCATGAGTCTTCCCTCCGGTACGGAAACGGGTAGAATATTCCGCCAGATATTCGAAAAACACCCAACAATCACTGCACTGGGGGTTGCTTACGACTCCGACTTTCTGAAAGAAGTCAGTCAAGGCAAGCATCCTTCTTTTAAATTTGAAAAATTTTATCCGAATGACCCCATGTCACCCGGCCAAACCTCCTATGCTTTCATTGGTTATCGAGGTTCAGAGGGAGTTGTGACGACAGCTTCCAATACAATTGCGAAGACTTATGAAACAGCCGACTGGTATCTTGGTCCCAAGTATTTGCGTCGGGGAAAATGGAGTTATCCGTTCCCGATGCAACTAACGAAAGAGGTCGTTTGTGCCTATGGTTTGCCGTTTTCCATTGATAATCGCTTTGCCGGAGTCGTAACCTGTTTTGTTTCGGTCGCCAATTGGGTCGGTTCACAGCAGCCTGAAGATTTGACCTTGCTGAACGCCGGGTACATTGTGGTCAATCCGATCGGCCGAATCTTATATCATTCGCAAACCAAATCGACCGCGCAATTCAGTATTTATTCGTCGGCTTCTGAACTGGGGCGTTGTGATATTTTCAAAGAATTGGATACGATTATCGATCAAGATTATGGTGTAACCTGTCTTACGCTCGGCTCTCAGATACTCCAGCCTCACGGGCGTCACGGCGGTGACAGTCTGCTGGTTTATTCCCGTATTCGCGGCAATAACGACTGGACGATCATTACGGCGGTCGACAAAAAAATGGTACTCAAAGGGCTCTATCAGCGATTGACCATATTTTGTATCCTTGCGATTTCCGGCGTACTCATTACCTGTGGAATCGTTTCCACCATTCTTGTTCACGCAAATGAACCTGTTCTTGAATTAAGTCGGGCAGCCAAAGCGGTCGCCAATGGGGACCTGCAAACCAAGATTTCCTCACATATTACAAAGCGAAAAGACGAACTGGGCGCGTTTTCGCGTACATTTAATACGATGATCGATGCACTCAATTGTAATATTGCGTATCAAATTAACGAAGCGGACGTCCTTGCCCGAGTCGATCAGGAACTGGACGTTGCGCAGGAAATTCAGGAGTCTTTCCTGCCGTCCGACGGATTCTATTTTAATCCGGACAAGAACTTCACGCTTCAGGCGAGACTTGTTTCTTCCCCGCTGATTGCCGGCGATTTTTACGATTTCTGGTTCCTGGACGACGATCTCGTCGCGTTTCTTATCGCCGATGTCGATGGTCGCGGCTTCCCGTCGGTCGTCAGTATGGTTTCGGCCCGAACATTGCTTCGTCAAGTAGCGCACAAGAGCATGCAGCCCGGCGAGGTGCTTACCGAAGTCAATCGCATTTTGCTTGAAGAGCACAAAAACGGACTGTTCGTCACTGTCTTTTTGGCCTTTTATAATACGAAGACAGGTTCCTTCCTGTATAGTAACGCCGGTCATGTCCCACCGGTCATTCTTGAACGGGAAGGCAATATATCTTATTTCAGTTACGCCGAAAACCTCATGTTGGGTACGATACCGGGGCTTACGTTTGAGACCAAGCAGTTCACGCTTCACACGGGCGATATTCTGGTGCTTTATACCAATGGCATTCCGAACATGCTGTCCGAAACCGGGGAACCCTATAATCGCGAGCGTTTTTCCAATTTCATGACACAGCAAAAGAATACGGTAACGGATCGAATCGTCGCCAACGTCGTTTCGGACCTGGAAAATTGGCGAGGCAGTGCCCAAATCGAGGACGACGCCGGTTTACTGCTGCTCAAACGGACGGTTCCGCTTCCGCCATGCAGTAATGATGAGTGGTCGTGTGACGAGGTATTCCAAAGCGATTACGGCAAAGGTGATTATATTGTCAATGATGTCCTTAAGCAGATGGAAGATCGCGGCTGGTCTGAACGCGACGCGTTTGCGGTCAACATGGCATTGGTCGAAGGGCTTAACAACGCGATTGAACACGGAAACGCGCTGGATACCACCAAGCAGGTCTTTGTCCGCTGCAGTGTTTCGGACAATCGAATTTCTGTTTCGATACGCGATGAAGGGGAAGGATTCCGCGAGGACAAGATTCCTGATCCGCGGTTGCGCAAGCGTCTGACCAATCCGACCGGGCGAGGCGTTTTGTTGATTCGTAATTTTATGTCCTGTGTCTCTTTTAACGAAACCGGGAACGAAATTTATATGGATAAATATCGTTCAGATTTTATTTAGTTTTTGCGGATCGGTTCGATCATGATTGTCAACTATTCCAACCGTCGAAATTCCGGCTACACTCGTGAAGTGGTCGTCATATGGCTGCTCATCGTTGTGTTTGTCGTCTTATTGGGAATTATGGGCGTCTGAAGAGAATACCGGTATCAAAGAGACTATAAGCCTGCACAACAAAAACAAGTCACGGAATTGGCAAAAGACCGCAGTGATGTTGTGTTTCAAGGGACCGGTTCCAGCATGGTCGCCCCACTTTACGACGCCGTTCGTACTGCCACGGCGACTGCGGCCCCTGCCACAGCCGGACAAATACAAAAATACGTCCCAATGTCATCCGGCGCGGGACTTGCTTTTCTTTGTCAAGGCAAAGCAAACTGGGTTGCCAGTGAGTATCCTCTGCCCCTGTTCGATCAATTGGAACTGAATGTCTTCCAATTTCCCGCTCTTCTGGTCGGCTTGGCCGTTACGGTCAATGTGCAAGGAATCGAAGATGGTCTGTTGCGGCTTTCGCGACAGAATTTGGTTGACATCTTCCTGGGCAACATCACCAAGTGGAATGATCCCCTCATCGCGGCCAATAACCCCAAATTGAAATTGCCCAATACACCCATTGTTGTCATATATCGCGGTAAAGAATCTGGCGCCAATTATATCTTGTCAAATTATTTGTCCGAACATTCCGAAATCTGGCGGAACAAGATTGGCCAAGGTTGCTCCATCCATTGGCCTGTTGGAATATCCTTGAACTCTCAAAGTGAAATTGTCAAGCAAATGAAGACTTGCGACGGCGCAATCTCGTGCGTTGAGTCAAGTGAGGCTGCGCGTGTTGGTCTGAGAGTTGTTCAGTTGGAAAACGAGGCCGGTCAATATGTGCTTCCGAGTCGTCGGACGATTTCCGATTGCATGGACTATTTTGACGACGGGCATTTCGACGATTATTCCAAGGTTCAAGCCCATATTCCGGGAAAAACGTGTTATCCGCTGGTCGGAATAAGCTATTCCATCATTGGCATGAACATACAGAAACCGTTTCAGGACGCCATAGCTAAGGCCGATTTTTGGGAGTTTTTCAACAGGTGTTTCGATTCCAATCCGTATACCGAGAAACTTGGATTTCATTCTTGTTTCGTTCCCCGGCGAATCGTCCGCCAATGCCATGATCGTTATTACCAAAAGCGTGACGCGGTCGCCGCAAGTAATTCAAACGACTCTCCGTAAAACGCTTGATTCAAAGTTATTGTCTCAAAAGACGTTGGATTTCAGATATGGGATTTCTGATATGGGATTTCAGATATGGGATTTCAGATATGGGATTTCTGATTCGGGATTTCTGATTCGGGATTTGAGACCCGGGAAGGCTTCCATGCCTGTCGGGACTGAACCGGTAAAGAACGAAACATTCATTTCAAACGGGAAAACAGCTCTTCCAGTGGGTAGGCTTACCCCCCGTTTTTTAAAGCAAACGGGGAGCCAATTTCCGAAAATGGAAACGTCCGGATTCATGTGAACCGGCGCACATGAATCAATATCGCCAGGTAAGAGCGGCGGTCACATTGGAGGCATCTGCGCTGCTCAAGGTGAAATAATTGTAACTGACCGATCCGGTGAGTGATTCATCGGCGTTTAAATATCGCCAAAGACCGCCTCCGAGATTGAGCGAATCACGACCGGGTCCGTAGCCGTAAATACCACTATTGAACGCGCCTCCCAAGGTACTGACCGGGACAATCGCACAATCGTTTCCTCCCATTTGGCTGGCATAAAATGCTTGACATGCCAGGCCGCCTTGAGCATCGGTGTACTCAAGCATGAGTCCGACGCGGGCCATAATGCGATTGTAATCTGTTTTTCCGTAGCTGACCGGGGAATAGAAATTGCCTTCGGACAAGTTGGTCATGTCTTGCCAATTACCGGTTCCTGATGAATCTTCGCCAAAACCGTAAAGCCAGGCGTACATGCAATCGATTCCGACCACAGGCGAAAGCACCGTTTGCGCACCGACCTGAAACGGTCGTGCCAGATAGGCAGTAACGGCAAGCGAGTTTCCATCCGTATTCCCTGTGAAATCGCGATTCATCTTCGTTTCGTTTGCTGCCGTTCCGGAAGCGTTGCGATAGAGAGAAAGACGCTGCGCTCCGCCGCCGGCGAAAAGAGCAAACCGGAATTCGTTTTGTGTCTCATATTCGAAATGGGCAGCGAACTGATAGTCGTCCATATCCAGATCGCTGCGATAATGGGCATCGTATCCGAGCAGACTCCCGCTTTGCCGCAATCGTGGAGCGCCATAAGCGAACAGAACTCCGGCACTCATGCGACTGGAATAATGTTTCCTTGCTCCGACGATTAAACCGGCTTCATGCAAATTGAATCCGTCCTGAAAAAAATTACCACCGGCGTCAAGCGTTTGGTAAAAAGGAGCGCCCCAAAGTTCCCAACCTGTATTGACGCGGCAGCAATCATCTCTGCGACACACGGAACAACATTCCTGTGTTGTCTGCGGCATACCCGTTGCTTTCCCAAAGAAGAAAGGACTTCCGGCCTGTCCCAAATTGACAAGCGTCATGGCAAATACATTTTCGACCCCGTATCCTGTGGCCAGATTGTAAGGTGTTTGACTAATGGCGTCCTTGTCTGTTTGATTGAGAAGATCGTCCACCATGCCGGAGGTTGGATCGTTTGGTTTGACCTGACTGATCAAGTCGTCGACGGCATCGCCCGCGTCCACGGCCGGCAGCATTAAATCCTCGTCAATTGCTTCATCATGAAGCGACGAGACACGTCCGTAAATATCGTATCCAGCGCCGTTATCGACCGCGTAAATTTTGCGCAGTACCGTTGAGCTTCCAAAAAACGCGGCGACCGTCGCGGTATCGGTTGAGGCTCCATCGACCTGAAAATCACTGGTCGAATCGCCGGCCGTCATGTGAAGGAGGAGAGTCGGTTGCGAATTTGTCGGGAACCCGGAAAGATCGGTTTTGATGATCGTTGTCGAGGCAAGATTGATACCATTACCGGCCTCAACATTGCCCAAATCAGCACCTTGCAGTCGCGTACTCAAACCGAGTGTCGCCGTTCCTGTCGTGGTTAAACTGCCTGTCGTCGTGATGTTTCCTCCAACATCAAGCGTGCCTTGATCCACGGTGATATTGGCGTTGGAAGTCAAATTTCCACCGATGTTCATTTGAGCCGTATCGGAAATACTGAGCGTATTTTGAAACAGGGCATCCTGCTTTACGGTTACAACCATATTGTTCTCCAGATGAGCGATGTCATTGAATGTTGCGGACTGATCAACATCAAGAGTACCGGAGCCTCCTTCAAATTCACCGTTAAAAACCGCGTTGCCCGCAATTTCAATATCTCCATAAGCATAGCAGTGATTGAACGTGGTGTCTCCCTGTCCGGTAAAAGAGCCGGTGCACGAAAACACGCCTGTCATTGCAGTTCCGTTCCCCACGGTCATTGTTCCCGCGTCGCCTACGGTTGTACTATCCAGCTGCGAATCATCGCCAACCACCATATTACCGTGCGTAACTACTGCGGTATTCGTTGAGAAACATGCTTGATCTTCAATCTGAAAGGTGCCGCCTGTGTTGACCAGCAGTCCACCGGCCGAAAAGTTTGCGCTCTGCGCGATCAATGTTCCGTTAACAGTAGTCTGATCGGCAAGGTCTTCAAATTCGCCTGTAACGGTCAGCGTACCATTGACCGTAACAGATTCAACAGCCGCACTATTGGCTTTGGCCGTGAAGTCGCCGCCAACATTCATCGTACCGTTAATAAGCGCGGTTCCCAAGGTCAGAACATTGCCGGTAATATTAAGCGTTCCCGACTTCTGGGTTAAAGCCAAATTTTGGGTCCTGCTGGATGTCAGATTGAGTGTTCCTTCCCCGATTTGAGTAAGAGGAATGACGGAAAGCGGACTCGACGTGCCCGCCGCGACATTAATATTGAGAGTGACTCCTTGTGATAAATCGATGGTTCCGCCCGATTGGCAAGTGCTGCCTGGTCCCCAACTAAATCCTGCTTTTGCTCCTGTACCGGTTCCGAGTAATGCGGAATACGCAGGACCGTTACCGGTGATTTTTATAGTTCCTCCACTGAAAACAAGTTTGTCTCTGCTGGTCAAGGAAATTGAACTTCCATTGAGCTTGACCGAGTCCTCGAAGGTAGTAACCTTGAGAGAACCCAGATTGTAGTTGGTCGCATGAGCAAGTTGTGTACTCCAAGTCGCAAAGACGACCATAAACCCGAGTGACAAATAGAGTTGAGCGTTTCGACGCCAACCAGTATTGTGTTTCATTTTCTTTTCTCCGTTATTGAATGGGGTTGATTTGAACGAGCCAATTGAAAATCTCTTCCGCGTCACGCAGTACCTATTTCGGAAAGAACAAAAACGCGGAGTGTGGCCATTCGTTTTTTTTGTAAAGGTTACACGGAAAAATTGCGAGAATGAAACAGGCACCGTCTTTTGTTTTTGGCGTATGGATTTTTTTCGCGTTTTCAAGCCGCCTGACTTGACCTTGCCCATCGCGAATGTTATGATATTGAATAAACAAGTAAGAATTGCTTGCAAGGTAAATGTTGGAGAAGTTTACCCTGTATTTTTTGCCTTAAAAACCTGGGAGAACGCAATGCCGGAATGGTATTTTGCCAAATTGGAAAAGGGAATGGTTCGGCGAAATCCGTCTGAACAGGTCCTGTTCAAAAGCGAACAGTGCGAATCAGACGAATACGCCGGAACGGATCAACTGGTGCGTGAAATACTTCAGAATTCGCTCGACGCGGTGGATGATAAAACGCAACCGGTCCGTGTTCGTCTTGCTCTGTATTCCAGAATCGACATGCCGAAAGCCATCAGGCTTAAACAGTATTTTGAAGAATTGGAATCACCACTGAGCTGTTGTAGTAATCCTGTTCCTTATGCGGATGGTATTCCCACTCTTCACGAGGGTTTTTTGGTATGTGAAGATTTTAATACTCGTGGTCTGGAAGGCAATATCAATCTGGACTCGGATCCTCCGCGTGGAGACGACCAACCCCAGGATTTCTTTTGGTTTTGGCGAAATATTGGATGTAGTGGTAAAACAGGCAACGATCTTGGTCGTTGGGGACTGGGCAAAACGGTCTATCGCGCTGCCAGCCGAACCGGTTGCATGTTGGGCCTTACGATTCGTAAATCGGATCGCAAAGCATATCTTATGGGACAGGCTGTTTTGTCTATTCACAAAAGAGGGAATACGGAGTATGTACCGGAAGGCTTTTGGGGAGATACTCGTGACGATGGCTTTCCCTTGCCGGTGGAAGATTCAACTGAACTGGCGGCCTTTTGTGGTGATTGGCGCTTGCGACGAGAAAAGGAGTCGGGCTTGTCCGTTGTTGTGCCTTTTGTGTGTGACGAATTAAGAGCCGACAATGTGGCACAAGCTGTTGCCGTCAATTTTATCGTACCAATACTCCAAGGCAGGCTGGTCGTGACAATTGAGTCCCCCCAAGCGACTTATTCTTTTAACCAGAATTCGCTTCGGGATGAGTGTAAAAAACTACAGTGGAAGGGTTCTCCTAAAACAAAGCGAAAACAGCCCCCGCCGGTTGATTTTATAAAAGAATGTTTGCAGAAAGATATGGTAACACTTCCCGAATCACAAGTACTTGGAACTGATAGTGTACCCGTGTTAAGTTCAGATTCTTTTGCTGCCGACGCTCTTACGGAACTTAAGAACAGTCTCCGGCAAGAGAAATTGACTGGTGCGAAAATCCGTATTCAATTACAGCAAAAATCCGGACAAGTCTTTGTGGATTCTATCGGGTGGTTGTACGTATTTGTACAACGGGGAGATTCAAAACTGCGACACAATAGTTTTTATGTTCGCAATGGTATGACCATCACGAGAATTTCTTCTAAAGTGGAGAAACAGGGCGTTGAGGCATTGGTCTTGGTTGACAAGAATCCACTTGCCGATTTTCTTGGAGATTCTGAAGGCGCCTCACATGAAGATTGGAATCAGTCCGGCATGCAACGCATAGAGGAAAAGTGGAATAAAACGGGCAGTGTCGGACGAATTAATTTTTGTCGTCGTATTGTCGATAAATTTGTTGAATACCTAACCCCGCAGACAGAAGACCCGGACTACGATTTACTGAGCGATTTCTTTTTTGTCCAGCGAACAGATTCTTCTCAAAATGAACACACGCAGGGACGTGATGAGTCGCGTCTTGATGCATCAGTTGCTCCAATCGTATCAAAACCAAAGTGGTTCACAATTCACGAGAAGAAGGGAGGTTTCCGTGTCAGCCGTAATAAAAGTGTTGCGATGCCGCCCAATGCCCGTTTGCGTGTTTCTGTTGCGTACGACATCCCCAACGGTAATCCCTTGAAAACGTGGAGTCCATTTGATTTCAATTTCAGACAACATGATTCACCGCAATGGAAAGGTACCAGCATTGCCATTCTTGCATTTACAGGAAATACGGTCGATATTGCAATCAATGGCGAAAAGTTTGCCTTTGAGAATACAGAATTCGATAAGTATCGAGATCTGTTCGTTCGTATTGACGATATAACGAGGAAATAACAAAGATATGGCAAAAATCATCAAGCGGGTCAATTCAACAGGTCGCCAGCGTATCACCAAAGACCACGTTTTTATAGAAATTATCAATGGCGAGCCCAGAACGTTTCTGGTAAAACTCCAATTAGATAATTATCATTTTCCTGCAAACGCAAGTGTAGTACTTGATTTGTTCAGTGCTGGTTCCGTTTTGAGCACACGTTTTCATTGCGGTACTGTTGGTCAACTCAATTCGTTGGGAGGCTCGCTTGAAGGTATTGATGCGGAGAAGGTCTATTTCACGCTAAAAGTGATCGACCAGACCGAGCGATTTGGAAGAATTCTTGGCCTCGCGGAAGGAATCAGGCCTCGTAACGCAGGCCGAAAAAAAACTCTTGGTAACCAAGGTCTTTTGGCGGTAGCAACAGTTGAACTAAACGGATTGCTTTGGAAACTGGATTTTCGTGCCCACGACGAAGGGGTTATTCTTCTTGTAAATAAGAACATATCTGATTTTGCTGCCCGATTTAACACACCTGAATATGCGGCGCTTTTGTATCCGGCGATTTTGCGAACGATCCTTGAACGAGCCCTCTGTGAGAATACAGAGGATGAGAGCGAAGGTTGGCCACAGCAATGGTTGCGATTCGGGCAAAGTCTCCATCCTGATCGTGAAGAACCGCCGGAGAGCGAATCTGATGGCAGTGTTGAAGCGGCAGATGCCGAAGCTTGGATTGATCCTGTTATTGAAGCTTTCTGTAAGCGATTTGAGTTACTAAAACACTTCACATCAGCCTCTTGTCCGGAGATCATCGACTAATGCAATTACGTGAATTCAAAACAGACGGAATTGAAGAATTCCGAAAATATTTGAGATTTTGCCGAGATAATAAAGACAGTATTTCAAAGCGATTGATACCTCAACCGCCTCCTCCTTTTCACTTGTTGGAAGATGACTCGTTAACAATTCCGATTTTGCCCAGGATCGAACTGGAACAAAAACGATTGCCGCTAAAAAAAGACATAGCGGACTATTTGCACCCCAAGTTTTTGTCTTTGCCGATGGAGAAAAAGATGAAATGTGCCGGACTTTGGTCTTGGCTTGCACTTTTTTATTATGACTCTGTTTGCCCGAGCATTGATGGCGTTAGGGAAGTATATAATGACTATCGCTATATTTTTGAACCGACATGTTCGTACTACTACTACCGGCATCTTGTCTTTATGACTTGGAGAATTAAGGAAATTACACCAGACCATAACAGACTTATGCTTGCTTCGCCCACACATATTCAGGATGTATTGTGCACTACTATACTCAAGAGCTTATACCTGACCCGCATACCATGTATCTTCGAGGTTATTGATCGTCTGTACTGGGACGAAAAATTGCAGGGCCCCAAAAAAGGATGTATCACAACAAAGACAAAACCTGGCGGATTGGAACATCGCTTAACTATTCGGATTCGTCAGTTGGAAAAAACTTATGACTTACTGAGTCTGAGCGCCGACCAACTTCTGGAACTCCTTGGTGAAGAATTCTCTCAGAAGTATTGACGACAGATTTCAATCGTCTTGTACAAATCGAACACAAGAATAATATACTGCCGACA
>JAQVID010000049.1 GCA_028695865.1 Thermoguttaceae bacterium
CGTATCGAACACGGCGGTATAAAGGGCAATCATGGCGCCGTCGCCGTAACCACCCAGCGTAATTCGGGATTGCGTTTTGCCTGACTCGTCGAGACCCAGTTGCCAACTGTCGATCAACGCCCGAATCGTTTCGACTTCATATCCGATCACATGGCGGCCAACCTCCCAGGCGGATTGGAAGAGAGCTTCCCGGGCAGGATAGTCAACGGGCCGATTGGTCAGGCGTCGGGGCTGTCGTCCGACAATGGCCGGAACGATGATCGTACACTGGCCTGAATTTGCCAAATTCGTCAAATGAGGAACGCTCTTGAAATAGGCCAATGGTTCCATACCGCAATGAGGAACGGCCACGACCAGATGAGTCGGCTTTTTGTCTGTCGGAGTGATACAAACACCTTCGGCGACGTAATCGTCAAAGACAAACCAGCAGACGTTCCTTGCGGAATACTTTTGTCCCGGCGGCACGTTCAGTTTTTGGTCGGCAAAAAGCAGTGTGCGCGCCGCGCGAGGTTCTATCAGTCCCAACATTTGAGCAAGCTTTTCCCTTTTGGGAACCAGAAAGCTTTCGTAGTCTTGCCGTGTTGTGAAAGGATGAGTCCAGCGTTTTATTCGTTCATCACGAGTTTTTTGAGTTTGTTTCAGAAGAAAGCGATCGACTCCGGCGTTCAGGATGGTGGAATAATCATGTTTCCATGTCAGAAGGGACGTGCCGGGCAGGAACTCGTCGGTCTCCTGCCGAACATCGTCGCGAAACACCCAGCCGTCAGACGCTTTCGGCGGGACCGCCATGAGTGAATTCACAAAACAGACAAAAAACAGAATGGATAAAGATATAAGTCGCATGATATGGCCCGCCTTGAAAAAATATGTTGAATCTTTTGGACACGACAGTGAATACGTCTGGAGTTTTTCTTGTTCGCGTGACAAAACCCTTTGAATCGAATACAAAGATGCCGGCGCAAAAAAGAAATACTCAAAACCAAAATATATTCTAATGGAAGAAACAGGCGAATACAAGCAGACGCCGACCGCTTTGCGGCCGGAAAACTGAAAAAACTGTGGCCAAGAGCCTCAATGGGAATCAAGTTGTCGATACCAGTTCGCCCATGAGCGTAAAGGGATGGGACTGGGTAATACGGACTTGAACAAGTTGCCCGGTAAGCGAAAGCTCTCCGTCGAAGACGACGATACGATCGCAAGGCGTTCGCCCCGTTAACTGAACCACGGCGGTATCGTTTACCGGTCGGGCATGAAGACGGTTTTGATCAACCGTCAAGGCAAGTAAAGGCGGCTGTTCCTGTTTTTCTTCTTTGACCTGCGAACGACTGGGCCCTTCGACAAGGATTTCGACCGTGCGCCCGACGAATTGCCTGTTGGCCGCGGTACTGATTTCGGTCTGCAAGTCGAGTAGTTCATTATTACGGCGCTTCTTGTCCGCTTCCGATACAGTATCCTCAAATTCGAGCGCCGATTTCGTTCCTTCTCGTGGAGAGTATTTGAAAATGAAACTGTTTTTGAATAGCCCGTAACGAACCAGTTCGACCGTTTGCTCAAATTCTTCTTCCGTCTCGCCGCAGAAGCCAACGATAAAATCGCTCGTAACCGAAACGCCGGGGATGATCGAGTAAATCCGGTCCAAAAGATCGCGGTATTCTTCAACCGTATACATTCGTCTCATTCGCTTCAGCACCGAATTGGCGCCATGCTGTGCCGGTACATGAATAAACGGCATGACCTTCGGCAGATCGCGAACCGCCTGAAGAAGTTCGTCCGTCATGCCGGTCGGATAATTGCTTACGAAACGAATTCGTTCAATACCGTCAATCGCGTTGACACGTTCGAGCAGATCGGCCATGACAAGCCGTCGCCCGTTTTCGTCGAATCGCCAATTGTTGACCGTCTGACCAATGAGTGTCACTTCACGGCATCCCTGACCCGCCAGCGTCGTAATTTCGGATATAATATCGGCGGCCGGCCGACTTTGTTCGGGTCCTCTTACCCGGGGAACAATACAGTAAGAACAAAACTTGTTGCAGCCAAACATAATGCGAACCATCGCCTGATGGACACTCATGCGGACCAGAGGAAGCCGAATCGGATCATGCAGATGAAAACTGTCTTTGATCTCGGCTGCCGAATGACGGTCAACATCGCGGTCAAGACTGACTTCCATGACTTGCTCGTGCGTCAGAAGCGCAGTGGCAATCAGTTCCGGAAGTCGGGCAAGCCGTCCAGGTCCCATCACAAGATCGACATGAGGAGCCCGGCGGAAAATCTTCTTTTGATCCTTTTGAGCCATACAGCCCATAACACCCAATATACCGTCAGGATGATATTCTTTCCAATGCTTGAGTCGGCCAAGGGCACTGTAGACTTTTTCTTCGGCGTGTTCCCGAACACTGCACGTATTGAAGAGAATAATATCGGCGTCTTTGCTTTGCGCGGCACTCTCGTAACCGCAACCGATCAACTCGGCCGCCGCCAATTCGCTGTCCAGTACGTTCATTTGGCAACCGACCGTCTCGATAAAAAACTTTTTGTTCATGACCGCTTTGCGTCGTTATTCGTTCGAAGGGTTTTCAAAAAGGACAAAAGAGAATCCTGTTGACGAGGCGACAGGGTCTGGCAAAAATCTTGCAAGCCGTCTGTTTCGTTCTGATACGTCGCTGAATTTCGGGGCTCATCCGGCTCATAGGTCGGCTCACAGGCTGAATCAAGGGCCGGATCGAAAAAAAACGACGAATCGACAAGCCGTTTTTGCCGGACCAGGGATACGAAACTTTCGAAAATGGGATATTCCCCCAAAATCGATTGAGTCCGTCCGCACACGTCGTCAACTTCGTCTTTTGATATTATATCGACTTCAGGCGAAAATTGAACCACCGGCGGCAGCCCCGGCTCGTTCTCTTCTGGCGTTTCGGCTTCCTGATCGACAAAAGAGTGAATTGTCGATTGTTCGCACTGATAATCAATGATTGTATCAATATGATATTCTCCCGAAAAGGAAATGGTTGTCAGTCCGGAGAAATCCGTGGGAAAAACGGACATTTGCGGTTCAATCACCGCTTCCGGCGCGGAGGTACTGATCATCGCGCCATCGTTCGGAATATTTTCGAACAGAGCAACTTCTGGAACAGAATGTACCACGGACGCTTCGGCTTGTTGCTCTTTTTCGACCGGCTCAATATTGTTGGGAACGTCTTCAGGTAAAACGTCTTCGGGTAAAACGTCTTCAGGTGAAACGTCTTCGGGTAAAACGTCTTCTGGTAAAACGTCTTCTGGTAAAACGTCTTCTGGTAAAACGTCTTCTGGTAAAACGTCTTCTGGTGAAACGTCTTCGGGTAAAACGTCTTCAGGTGAAACGTCTTCAGGTGAAACGTCTTCAGGTGAAACGTCTTCGGGTGAAACGTCTTCGGGTAAAACATCTTCTGGTGAAACGTCTTCGGGTAAAACGTCTTCAGGCGACGGCCCAACGGTTGAAACTGTTTCCGCTGTTTCGTCTGGTATTTGAACGATCTCGTCTGGTTCCGGAACAATTTTACCGACCACGGGCACCGGTTCTGATTCACATTCCTCTTCGCCGTCGTAAAGCGGATATTCCACCCGGGCAACAGGCGTGCCCGACACGGAAACGGGTTTGGCCTGATTGTTGACACTGGAAATTGGTCGAAGTTTCTGAAGCTGAAGTTGGAGGGCAGCCGTACAAACAGAATCCGCGTGACTGGAATCGGTATCCTCATCCGGCAAGCCCGAGATATATTGCGACAGGGGCTTTTGTTCGTCGAAGACGGACATCATGCCCGAGCGCGAGTCGGAAACCGGAAGGGAAGGGGATGTGTTCTGTTGCATAAAACAAATTATACTGCAAATATCCTTGTTTGTACATTATCTTGCAATTTGAGCCAGATTATACTGTCGGCATACTCCAGCGTATATCATTCTTCGGCTATCGAGGCATGAGAAGTCAAGCGAAAAACATAAAATTATGCTTCATGTCAACTGATTGTAGCGATTGATTTGCTTGTTGTGTTAAAATAGGCAAGTCCGTATAGGAATGTGTCACGCAAAGCCGCCAAGACGCAAAGAAGGAAAGAAGATATTTTTAACTACCCATGACCAAAAGTTATGCGGTTTTCCCCAAAATCCCAACCCCGTAGGGGTTGGGATTTTTCGGGGGGGGGGAACCGTGTAACAGGGGTACGGCCTGACGGCCGAACCCCTGCCTACCATACGGAAACCCCTACGGGGTTGCTCCGCTGCAATACGCGGAGTGTAAAAGCAGTGTTCGCACGGTGACGCCGCGGCCTTTCCGGGATCGCTTGCGACCGGAATATACGGACTATTGGTACTGATTCAAACCGCACTGGCCCTAATTGCGCTCGCTTCATATACGGGCATGATGAATTTTCATCGTGCCCCAAATCAAGGTCCATCACGACCAACAAAGCCCGTAAAGGAATGTGTCACGCAAAGGTCAGGACTGTGTATTGAAGTTGGCGGTTTGGGGCTGCTTCAGGGCAATAAGTACGACTGAAGCGAGAATAAGAACAATTCCGCAGGCGATTCGAGGTGTGAGTGTTTCATGAAATACCGTTACCCCAAAGAATACCGCGGTAAGAGGTTCAAGGGCACCGATGATCGATGTTCCGGTTGCGCCCAATCGCGGAAGGGCCAGCGATGTAAAACCAATACTGGTCGCGGTCGAAATGAGCGAAAGTCCGGCAATGTTCAACGCGACAAAAGGAGAAAACGAGCCTTGAAATCCCCAGCCGGCATGGATTCGCGCAAAGAAGAATAAAAGACAGAAGAAAACGACGTAAAATGTTAATTTTACGGGGTCTATCGATTTTACGCAACTTAATCTGTTTACGGTAACAAGATAAACACCGTAAGACAAAGCAGATAAAAGGACGTAAATGATCCCAATCAGACTGAGGAATCCCCCGGCGGATGTCCGACACAACAGACCGACTCCGATACACGAAAGAAGAATGCAAAATACAACACTTGAGGTTATCCGCTCGCGAAATCCAATGGCCATGATCGGGACGACCATCATCGGGTAGACAAATAAAAGAGTCGAGGCAATGCCCGCGTCCATTTTGGTATAACTCAAGAACAGAAAACAGGATGTGCACGCAAATAACAGTCCGCAAATAATACAGCCGCCCAGTTCTTTTCGGGTCAGCCGGAAGTGTTGTTTCCGCAACTTTACGAGAAGCCCCAAGAGAATCGTCGCGGGCAAATATCGAACAAAAAGCACAGAATCGACGTCAAATCCGTTGGCGTAAAGCGGCAACGCAAAAAGCGGATTCATTCCATACGTTACGGCGGCAATAATCGCAAACACAACGCCGCTGTAGCCGGACCGCGTCTGGCTAGTGACGCCCACAACTTCACCTGCTCTCTTTTCGCAAGAAGAACCCATAAAACTTAAAACGACTTTCAAAAACAATGGTGTTTGCCGGCGCCGCGAATGAATTTACGAACAAATTCACTCCTTCGACAGATTTGCCTGTATGACTTTGTCTTAACTCCGGGAACAATTTCAGCAGGCCTTATTATTATATCGCTCAACTTCTTGCTGTCTATCCGTTGTAACATGTTGGCACAGAAAGACTCCACCGCAGAAAATAATTAGCGCATAAAACAAGTTTTGAACATATATTTAAATATGGTGCAAATACTTTGTCTGTACCACTTATTGTTTAGTGTAATCGCAATGTTTCGCTTTTTAGGAATTTTTTACAGTGTTTAGAGGCGTTTTAGCTTGACAAAGGTATGTATTCCGTTTATCTTATATAATATATGGAATACACCTTTCCGCCTCATGCAGGGTCTGTCCAACGTGTTGTGGTTTTAAAAGTACCATGTTGCGCGACTGAAGGAGGAACGAAATTCGGGGATATTTATTGTCCTGTTAATCCTTGTCCTGTACAATCGCATTCCAGTTTATCATCCAATTTATAACCTATGGGGATTTTCGTTAATGAATATTGTGTACAGTCATTTTCATAGCTCATCCTTATCGGAGCCAATGGCGCCAAAGAATGCTTTGGATGTATTGCCTTCAGACCCCGGGGAGCCCTTTTGGCGACAGTTAATAAGCAGGGTAAACGCGGTGGTCATCCTTGGAATGGGGATGTTCTTGGGGTTTACGCCGGAACTCTATGCCTCTGAAGCGGGGGCGGCAGGCTTTTCTTCGCCCTTGATGGGGATACTTCTCATTGCGGTCTTGATACTGGCTTTCCTGTATATCACAAGTCGTGTCAAGATCAAAGCACTTATGCGGATTCAAAAAGCGGTGGCAAGGCTTCCGATTCAGGCTGGTGTCTGCGACGAACAAGGGAATATATTCTTTTACAAGGATACCGGAGAGACAACGGCAAGCATGGAACCCAAAAAGCTTGAGGACCTGCACCTGGAGCTTCGACAGGAATTGGAAAAAGAATTGCCGCTGCTGTTCGAATCGGGTACGGGCAGATCGGTTGAATTTAATGCGTATTCCACCCGGTATAAGATCGACATGATTCCGCTTCCCCAGGAAGACTACGACGTTCGGACCGCTCTTTGGGTTGTGCATGACGTGAGCGATTTGACCAATGCTTTTGCCGAGCGCATGCAAATGTATCAGCTTCTGCAAAATACGCTCAGTTCAATTGGATATGCCGTTATTTCGACCAATTGCGACGGCGAAATCACGTTGATCAATCCGTCCGGAACGCACCTGGCCGGTATTCCGGAAGACGAATTGCGGGGACAGCCCTTTGATGATTTCTTCTGCCTGGAAGATGAAAAAGGCGAATCGCTCATTAAAAAAGTCTTGGCAACACATAACTCACAGCCGTTCCATACGGAATTGAAAGTAAGAGGTGGTAACACCTTGTTTGTTGACGGACTTATTGCCCCGATTATTGAAGACATGCTGATCGTCGGAACGGTCCTCTATTTCCACGATACAACCGCTCTGGTTCAGCAGGGTCAGAAGTTGCAGGTTGCGCTCAAATTCGCGCAAGCTTCCGACCGGGCCAAGACCGATTTTTTGGCGACCGTCAGTCACGAGTTTCGAAGCAGTATCAACGTTATTATTGGATACTGTGATTTGAGCAATCTGAATAACCCGAGCAACCACGTCCCTTATGTAGACGATATTCGCGAGGAAGCCGAAAAACTCTTGCTCATGTTCAACGATATTTTGGATGTGACGAAGAACAAAACGGAAACAACGGAGATCACGCTGGTTCCAGTGAACCTCCGGGAGATTTCGCGGGAAATCTTGCGCATTTTCAGTTGGACGACCAACAATGACAAACAGCCTTTGACCGTACAAGTAGATCGCAATATACCGGTCATTCAAACGGATTACAAGGCTTTGCGTCAGATACTGATGCAACTTCTGATTCAGGCGTATTCTCTGGCCGGGAACAAGGCCGTCCTTCTTTCGGTACACTGGGCAGTACACGACCTCGTCATTCAGATTTCAATTGAATCACAAAATCTTCGTGTGAAACAGGATAAGTACCTTTCGATTTTCCGACGTTTGTGCGAACGGCTCAATGGAACACTCGAACTCAAGCAGAGTCAGGGGGGGCTTACATTTGAAGTTGTGTTGCACAGTCCCAAAGTGGTCGGTGAAGATTTAATCTGTTCGCTCCCGACCATTTCCGAGGAGAAAGTGCGCCCACGCCGCGATGTGGTGCTTCTTGTCGACGACATTGCCGTGAACCTGAAAGTCCTTGGTTCCTTGCTCAAGAAGATTGGTTTTGAGAGTGTTGCGTGCACCTCAGCCCGGGCAGCCATGGAAGAGATCGACAAATACACTCCGCTGGCCGTCTTTACCGATTTATGGATGCCCAATATCGGGGGAGAGGAATTGGCCAACGAATTGCGTCAGAACCCTGATACCGCATCGATTCCTTTGGTGCTCATTACGGCGGATACTCAACTGAACGAATCGCTGAAAACATTGTTTCAGGCCGTTATTTACAAGCCCTTAAAGCCTTTGGAACTTCGCAGTGTGATGGAGTTCATTACACGGCAGGACAGTGTAAAACCGAAGACGGAAGCATGAAGCAAAAAGGGTGCGATTGTGTCGAACGAAGATAATAATCCAGTGCAAAGTGATGCGATGGATCAGCCGGAAATGCTCCAGACCGAGGCGTATTTGCTGCCAACATCTCCTGAAGCAAAAGTCATGCCGCTTTCTGCCGATAATATGAATATGTCTGCTGATAATATGATTGACGATAATATGATTGACGTAGGTCAGATGTCCGCCACGGAAGAAATGGATACGCGTCCGGCCGATACTACGGACGGAATGTTTGAATTTGAAACGGAATCGCCAAATTCAGGTTCGTCGACAAGATTGTTGCTCCACGAAACCGAACTTCCGGTGCTTGGTCCTTTTTTCCAGTTTCACGAATGTATTGGCTCTGGCGGTTTTTGTTATATTCGCAAAGCATTTGACAGTGTTTTGCAACGCGAGGTTGCGATTAAAACCTTGCGTGAAGAACACAATGCGAAATACACCAAACGCAATTCGTTCATTGCAGAAGCCAAGGTGACCGCAACGCTCGACCACCCCAATATCATTCCGACGCATGGGCTTTACACCGATGAACAGCATCAGCTTCATCTGGTGATTAAACTGATTGAAGGAAAGAATTTAAAGGAACTTATCCTCGATCAGGTCAAGGCCTATAAGGGCAGGTCTCGCGACGAAATTAGCAAAGAGGAATCGCCGCAGCTTATTCTTCGCCTGGAAATATTTTTAAAGGTCTGTGACGCGATTGCTTATGCTCACAATAAAAAAATATTACACCGCGATATTAAGCCTGAGAATATCATGGTTGGCCAATTCAATCAGGTCTATGTCATGGACTGGGGGATTGCCGAAGCACGCGAAACAAGCCCTCATCCCTACAAGAAATCGGTACAGGGAACACTTCAATACTTGGCTCCTGAAATCGCGACGAACATGTCTTATGACAGTCGGTCGGATATTTATTCGTTGGGCGTCCTTTTGTACAATCTGGTATTTCTCAAAAAGCCGTTTCCTGACAGGGCCGATACGGACGAGTTTTACAAATTGAAGCTAAAAGACCGACCGCCAGCCAGAAAGCACGCCTTTGGCGTCAGGGTTTCCAAGACTCTTTTTCATATCGTCAGTAAAGCCATGGCAGTCCAGCCGGCCAACCGTTATCAAACCGTTGAAGCACTGGCCAACGACTTGCACCGCTTTCTGCATGGAAATCGAGTCGTCGATTCCATTTTGCAGAAGATTCGAAAGTTTATAGGCAAAATGATCAGACCGTAACCGTTCACGGGCTTCATTCGTCCACGTCGATTGGCATTGCTTTCAATTGGGCAAGCAAAGAATTGCATTTGTCCGGGTCTTTGGCATCGGCCGCGTGTTGTAGTTGCTCCGCCGTTGCGCGAACAGGTTCGGCGCCAATATTGGCCGAGCAACCTTTGAGCGCGTGCGCTAACGAACGCAGTTCCGCAAAGTCTTTTTTGTCCCAAGCCGCCTCCATTTGGGGAAGCGATTCAGTCATTAGCGCTAGATAATCCTTGATTAACTCGTCTATTATATCTTGATCATCAATTTCAAGTACTGTACGAATATATTCCGACATGATCTTTTTCATGGATAAACAACTTTCTCTCTATTTGGTTATTCAAGGTTTTCGCAAAAAACAGAACAAACACAATATGCAACCTGTTTCCTGCGTTTTTCGGAGGTTAACGGGAAATGAATCCGAAAAATGAAATACCGGCAGTAAAAAACCGGTATCCCCTTCCTTTGTTTTATTATAACGTGTCGAAATCAAGTGTCCAGCCCAATGTGCAGCGGAAGACACGGTGTTGCCGCGCAAACACACCCAACTCACCTGGTCCGTAACGTATCCTGACCAAAAAAATCCAGGGCACTTCCATTCGTTATGCTGTAAACACGAAGTAATTTTCTGAAATACTTGTTCGGTTTGCGGCTCCCCACACGTTTCGTATATATAACGCGATTGTGTTAGTGTGTGCACGGTGAAATACTATCAAAAAAGGAACGATAGAATGCGAAGTGGATTGGAACAACAAAATTTAATTGATGCCCTTTTATTACTTTGTCCGGAATCTGTAGGACTTCAATGGGACCTTGCTGTATCGTTTCAGCAGCAAGGGCGTGAACTGGTCGAACAAAACGAATACGGAGAAGCGGTTAAAAAATTCCGAACTTGTCTGGAAAAAAAGTTTTCGCTTCTCGAGTTTTTTCGAGACAATTTCGAACAATGGGATACGCGGCGTCTGGACATCATGGAAACTTGCCTTTACGTCGCAGAATTGCAGAAATCTTTGGACCTCCCGCTAGAGGTATACAAAACGCTGTCGATCTTCTATAAAGTTTTCGAAAAAAATACATTTGCTGAACCGTACAAACAAAAAAGTCTGTCTCTCCTGAGTAAATCGCAATATCTCTTTCCGACTTTTTCAGAGTTGTGTGAAAACAATGACACTGTTCGATAAATGTTTCCGCATATTTCCCGGGTTCGCGAAAGCGCTCTTACCCGCCAATGTTGCCCCGTTACACGGTGAATCGAAGCGACGCGTTAAAATCACTTCACTTGATATGGAGTGCGGCCCAGTCGCCGCTTGAGATTGTACGTTGCCTTACTACGCGGAATGACTTAACCGCGCAAGCGGTTTCCATACGGCAGGCAGGGGCCTTGCGCGCCGGCCGTACCCCTGCAATGTGACCCGCAAAAAATTTTCAATCGTGTCGCGGGCGTTCTTCCGCGATCCCGACGATTTTTACATACTACTGCTCAATTCTATCA
>JAQVID010000050.1 GCA_028695865.1 Thermoguttaceae bacterium
GATTTCGTGCTTCCCAACGCCCAACGGCAGGCCCAGTGCATGAAAAAAGCGCTCAAGCGTGCCCGACTTGAACCGGAACAAATTGATATTGTCAATACGCACGCAACGGCGACTCCTTCGAGCGACGTTCAGGAAATCGAAGCGGTACGCGAAGTGTTTGGCCGTTCCACTCGAACTTATGTCAATAATACGAAGAGTTTTATCGGACACGCCATGGGTGCCGCCGGAGTTCTGGAACTTGCGGGAAATCTTCCCGCGTTCGACGATGGAATTGTACATCCGACGATCAACGTCGATGAGCTTGACCCCAAGTGCGAGATTGCCAATCTGGTTTTGAACGAACCGCAAAAAATTGACTCCGTTCGTTATATTCTCAATAATTCGTTCGGTATGGTTGGTATTAACGCCGTGGTGATCGTTGCTCGATACGACGGGTAATACGTTGCGATTTTGTTAAATTTCGAAGATTAAGACCGGCTTTCGAATAGTTTTTGAAAGCCGAATAATTACTGTAAATGTGTGAATAATCTGAAATGTAAAATTCTTAACAGAAAGAAAGGACTCGAAACGTGTCTGACGACGTTCTTAAACAGTCGGAACGGGTACGCGAACATTTTGATTCCGCCGCCGGTGATTTTGACGATCTGATTCCCAAACTCATCCCGGACTACGATGCCATGACAACCGCGTTGGTTGATTCCGTTCCTTTTAAATCGGACGATCCGATTCGTGCAATTGATCTTGGTTGCGGTACAGGAGCCGTAACCTGTAAATTCGCAAAGCGTTTTCCTCTGTCGCATATTACGGCCGTCGACAACGCTCAACACATGCTCGATATTGCCAGAGAGCGGTTGGCGTTTCACTTGTCGAGTCGCTTTGTCAATGCCGATTTCAATACAATGTCGTTCGACGAAAAATATCAGGTTATATTTTCGTCTTTGGCTTTACATCATTTGGTTTCGGACGAAGACAAGATTCGCTTTTATCGGCACTGCTTTGGAGCGCTGGTACCAGGTGGATTTTTTGTCAACTTCGATCCGGTACTCCCCTCGCTTCCTGAGCATGTTATACTGTATGCCAAGCGGCATGACGAGTATATGAACGCGCACCTTTCCCCGGAAGAAGCACAGTCTCGCTGGCACAAGAAGCGAAAAGAGGAAGACTTCCCGGCCAAATTAATCGATCATCTCAAATGGATGGGGCAGGTCGGCTTTTCGTGCACGGATATCGTGTGCAAAGAGTTTTCTTTGGCGATTTGGTGTGGAACCCGTCCGCTTGCGTAACTGTTCATTACGCGTACCCCTGTTCTGCTTGCCGTCATGATGGCCCGCGACAAAATCCCATGCAACTGGTTTTGCTTTTGGGTATGCCGGTTTGACTTGATTTCTCATACTGTATGGTCTGCGTCCCCCGTTTTTCCAAAGTGAACGGGGGAGTGAATGACCCCAAGTTAATGTATCGGCAGGATAATATCCAAAATGGCCCGGGCAAGTTTGGCCGCCTTGCCCGAACCTTTCAGCCCGCCAAGGAATTTGCGGCACTCTTCGTCTTCTACTCCGCGGTCGAGTCTTACGCAAAGTTCATTCAGCAGTTCGAGAAACGCGCCAAGTATTTTTACGTCCATGCAGGGTATGATTCCGATGAGTATTTGACGGACACATTCGGTGGTCATGCGCGAATCGAGCGAAACCGTCTCTAAGCGATTTGCCCAACGAACCATTTTGGAAATACCCCCTTGTATCCAACTTTGGGCAGCTTGTGTCAGAATCGCAGAGTCGGCGCGACCATCGTTCATTATCCGGACAAGCACATCTTGCGCCAGTGTGGCAAGCGATTTTCCCCGGGCTGTAAGTGCCGCAAAGACGGCCAACGCCGCAGGAAAGTCAATCGGTTCGTTTGAGTCAAGCAATGGTTCTATAAATACGTCCGGCCCGGGCCCGTCATAAGGGTCGTCAATGGAAACCAAAAGTTTTTCCGACGCGTACCAGTAGAAGGGGCCACGGACTGCCGGAACAAGTTGGGCACGCCACTCAATTGAAGCGCGTAACGTCGGTAAGTCCTTATAGGAGATGTACGTCCAGTGTGGAAGCAGTCTCGACTGATGATAAAACGTCAGCGGATAAAGGCCGGGTTCAATTTCGGGATCTGGGGGCGAAAGCATGACTTCGGATATTGAACCAGGTGGGGGTGGCAGATTCGTTTGGGCTCGCTCAAGTGTTTCGCGAGCCTTGGCGCCAGTGGCACATTCCGGCTTATACGAAAACAGCGGCTTATGGTTTCTTAAAGCAATATCGGTTTCGTGTGCTTTTCGATAACAATCGGGCAGCGTCTTGTTAAGTACATCGTCACACGATAAAATCGCTCGCACTGTATTCACATACGAATCATCAGGCAAAATATTTCCAAGCTTCACAAGTGCTTGAGCGCGATGATCAATCGGCAAACGATAAAGCGAGACGAGTTTGTCGTAATGATCATGACGCGTCAGGCCGTGGGGATCGCCGACAATACGTTCGACCAGAACGAGCGGATCAATCCAACCTCCGTGATGCGTTGCCGACGACAGTGGGGTAAGCGAAATTCCTTGTGACATACGAAAACAGGTTTCGCGAGCTTGTGCGTATGGAAGGTATGCACATCGTTTGACCGGTTCACGCAAAAGCCGTTTCCTTTTGCCTCCGAACGGAACATCGAGTATCTTTGTGTCAGGCTCTGCACGCATTTGTGTCATCCAGCATGCGATCAAGAGCAGAAGTGCCTGCGGAATCGCTCTGGTCTCTTCGCCGAGTACCGAAGCGTAGTCTGGCCAAATCATTTGATAAAGCCCGCGAGGCTCCAACGCGTTAAAACCGTTGCGAATCGGGGAAATCTTGAGTTCGAAGTTTTCGCACGATTCGGAGTGTAAACGATTGATTCCATCGTAGATTCGTTCATAATCATCAAGATAACCGGGCGAAGTACACACTCGTATGATCGTATCAATCAACTCGTCTTGTGTTGCGATGGGCACAAGGCGTTCCAGAACGTCAAGACGTGGTACGTCAAGCGGCTGCAAATGTCGGCGGTCTGGTACTTCGTCTTTTGCGTCAACGTTAATATTACCGCCGTCAGAAACAGTCAATGTGACTGGCCTGGTCTTGTCTGGTTCGCTTCGGGCGCTTGCCGACATATCTGGTTCGGCATGATCCAGCGAACACAAAAACTGATTGAGTGTTCTTCGCGGCGAGTCGGCCAACAGGGGCAAAAGCGATTTGATTTCCTCTATTACGTCATGGTCGGACGCGGTCAAATTATTTTGCAGAACCGCTGCGGCCGCTGTTTGAACATCGACTTGTAAATGACGTAGTCCGGTCAAAGCGACATGAAGCGAGTGGTATCGCAAGTCCGGCTTACGCTTGGCGATTTTCGCGACGAGTTGCAATGCCGTTTTGGAGCGGGCTTTCGGTCTTTCATTGAAAAGCGGTATGACACAGTCTAAAAACAGTGCATCGTCGAGTTGCTTACTCTTCTCCAGTTCCATGAGCATATCGAAGCCAAGCGCAAGGGAACACGCATTTGTATCGCCAAGCAACTCCATATATCGCTGTTCATGTTCTTTGAGTTCGGTACAATTCGGTTTCAACTGACGATGAACCTGAACATACCATCGCATTTCATGTTCCGGATACGCGAATTTCAATGTTCCGAGGCTTGCTTGCAACAAACGCTTGCGGTCGATGAGCCCTTCCTTGACAAATTTGAGATACATATTCAGATAATGAGAGTAGGCCGTGTAAGCTCCCATATCCATTGACGTAAACCAAAACGGAATCGGGAACTCCATTTCGAAGAAATACCAAAACTCATTTTGGAGTAATTCCGGGTGTTCCCGATAGACTGATTCGCAGTTCGAATATAATGATTGTGCCATTCGAAACAGAACAGCCTTATCGTAGATCGCCGGACAAATGCCCGCTTGTCGCAGTTCCCAATAGGCCCACCAGTTGCCGTCGCCGCTGTGATCGAACGGTTCGTAATACATGTACCAGATTACAAATTGTTCAATCCAGACTGGTTTACGCTGCGTAAAAGCCCGAACGATGGTATCGCATTCCCAGCGGATGTAGGCCTGCGACAGTTTCCGCTTGGCTTTCATGATCTCTTCAAGAGAACACGTCGCCAGAACGGAATAAGCAACCATGGGTCCCAAGCACGCGGTTCCTGCGACTTGACTCCATTCGTAGGTCGCTTTCTTTACCCAGGCAAGTACGTAAGGAGCAAGAAACAGACGATCCGGTTCCGGCATGTTGCTGAAAAAGTGTTCCACCTGTCGCTCGTCACAACTGGCGAAAGCATCTTCAAGTCCCTTGACTCGCGGGTCATTCATATCGATTTTTTTGACCATGATTTTCCCTTGTATTTTTTGGAGTTTCGTCCAACTTTTTTCCTGCTCATACATGTAACCTGACAGGGTGATATTGAAGCTGGTCAGTACAATAAAACGACAATAGCGTTTTACATTTCTTTAATATCCAAAATGGCCCGGGCAAGTTTGGCCGCCTTGCCCGAACCTTTCAGCCCGCCAAGGAATTCGCGGCACTCTTCGTCTTCTACCGCTTTTTTCAAGGTCAAACACAGCTCGTAAAGGAGTTCGCAAAAAGCACCCATATCTCTTTTCGGAGCCAAGGGTACAATCGCCTGAAGCATTTGCCAAGCCGCTTCCCCTGCCTGATGTGAAACGGCAGCAAGCGTTTCAAATCGCTTGGCCCAACGGACGCATTTCGGTAATCCGACCAATATCTGAACCTCGTCCGATGTCAGAGTTGGAGGAAAGTCCCACGGGATTTCCGCGGCAGGGTCTTTGCCGGGCAGCTCGGCGGTAAGCCAATATCGGCAGGACGCGGCCAACATACCGGCGTCCAGACGTCCATCGGCCAGCGCCGTTAATATCACATCCTGTGCCAGGGAGGCAACGCTTTCCTGCTTTGCGGCCAACGCTTCAACGAGCAGTTGTACCGCGACATCAGGCATCGGCATACGTGAATCAAGCAGTGGAGTCAGGAATTCTTCCGGGGCGGAACAGTCCGCGTCATAGTCGATATCAGAGAGCAGATGGCCAGTGGCCGTCTGATAAAAATAATCGCGGCACGCAGGCAGAAGATTTCCTCTCCACATGAAGTAACCTTGTACCCAACGGTTTTCGTAGTGCGACCGGCCAAAGGGGAGTAAGGCCAATTTCATCGGGAAATACCATTCGTCCGGCTGGAGGGCCGGTCCGTCATTTTGTTTTTCCGACGATGTTAAAGGGACGCGTTCTTTTTCGAAGTCGTGTCCGCCGGTACGAAGCTCAAGGTCGAGTTCACATGCCTGTCGCCAAGGACCGGGAATCGCTGCGATTGCGTCTGATTTTTTCGCGTTTAATATAAATCGTACCGCGTTCACATATGCGTCGTTGGGTAAGTACCGACCCAGTGATTGGGCCGCTTCCGCTCGTCGGTCAGGAGCGATTCGATACAACGACAGAAGCTTGTCATATTCGTCATGATGAGACAGTCTCCCGGGATCGCTCCTGATTCTTTCGACCAGTACGACCGGGTCTATCCAGCCGTGACGATGGGTCGGGATCGATAGCAGTTGCAAAAAAATCCCGCGCTGCTGTCGCCATAATATATAAGTGATCAGCAGTCCGAAAAGCGTTACCAAACGTTTTGTTATATAGACCGGCTTTTGAACGTGTTTACTCGTCTCGTCCATTTCGCATGACCATTCATCGTCGCATAACGTTCCGTGCTCACCCATACAGATATGTGAAGTGTTCGAGCACCACCATCTTAAAAGGACGGCAAGCCAATCGCCGAATATAAAAACGTGATAAGAAAGCATGGCGTTCAAAACCGAAAGCATCGGCGGACTCATACATTTCTTTCGCAACGGTGAAATAAGCATATTCCAGTCAGGACTTGTCCGGCAATCAATCTGGCTTATACCATCGAGCAATAATTCGATTTCGTCCGAATTAACCGGCATTGCTTCGACACGAAGCGCAAGATCGACCAGTTCCGTCACACCCGACACGGGCACAAGTTTGTCCGCTTCCGTACACCAGGAAACGTCGAGCAAACTGAAAGCGTGTCGGGCCGTTGCGGGCATGTCTTTTGACACGTCTTGGGAAACAGTCTTGGCGGCAGCTTTGGGCTTACCCTTGGAAATATCCTTGGGCGAAACAGGCTTGGCGATTTGAGTTGCTTCTGACTTTGTGTTGGCCTTGGCCGTATTCGCGGTTTTAGCTGATTTTACGGGCTTTGCGGCTTTAATTGATTCGCTGGTTTTAGTTGACTTGACGACTTTGGTTGATTCGTCGATTTTGGTTGATTCGTCGATTTTGGTTGACTTGACGATTTTAGTTGACTTGACGGCTTTCTCGTCGTTTACGGACGCGCTGGAGAGTCCTTCGAGTTTTTTCTGAACGGCCGCTTTGAGCGTGGGAAGAATGACATTCAATTCCTTGAGCAAATCGCGGTGATGCGCATGGGGATAAGCGGCAAGAAAAAGCAAAGCCGCTTTTAATTGAACGTCCGACGCCATGTGAGACAATCCTGCAAGTGCCATTTGGCAAGCGACTTCAGACACCGAACAATCATTTGCGACGAATTCCAGCCCCATGCTCAAAAGCTCCATGCAACGCCCCTTGTTCTTTTGCCGGAAAAGAGGAAGTGTCTCTTGAAGAAACGCGGCGGGGGTTATGGTACCCGACCTGGCCGCAAGGGCAAGCATATCGAAAGCGACTCCTGAAACGGACGAATTAGCGTTTTCGAGCAGCGCGACATACTTCGACTGACGCTGAGCGATTTCTTCGGCGGTTGGTTTAAGCTGTCGGTGCAATTCAGCGTACCAGCGAAGTTCACCCTCTTTGTAACGAAACGATAATGATGTAAGTGTGGCATCAAAAAAACGGTCACGCTGAATCAGCTTGTCTCGCACCAGAGCCAAAAACTCTTTGCGAAGCTTGCCCTTATTCTCTTCACTGAAACCGACCATTAAATCAATTCCGCCAAACGGAAAGGGACGCTCGAATTCATGCTCGAACGCATAGAATATCTCTTCGTCAAGAAACTCCGGATAGTACTTTCCAAAAAGAGTATCACACCATTTTCCGGAGCCGGGACGCAGATTCGGATTACGTTCGGAGCATTCGGAAAAACGACGGAACATGCAGAATATCGCGGGCTCGTTAACGATTCGAGGGCACAGGCCTTTGCGAAAATACTCAACGTATAATAACCAGGAACTTGAGTGTTGTGCTGTCGTCATAAGATGAGAAAGCCAATCGGCGACCCAATCGGGCCGTCTCTGGTCGATTGCTTCAAGTATAAAGCCGTTGCCCTTATTTATTTCGCCGAGTAATGCCTTGCCTGTTGACGATTTTAACTCGGTCAGGCTTGCTGTGGCCAGATAAGCAAACAGGAACGAAAAAGCCGGCGGACGGGACTGCCCGGGCTTTCTGCGTCGCGTGGCAGGACTGTTAACCAGTCTTTTGTTCTTTTTCAGCCATGCCGCGACCACCGGTGCAAGAGCACGGCGTTTCTTTTCGGACATGCCCTGAAAAAACGCGACCACTCCATCGCAATCGGTATCATTCAAAAGAGCACAAAGTTTTTCTTCTTGCGTGATCATCTAAGACTCCTGTTAGCCTGGGGTAAAAAGATTGTGTCGCGAAAACGGTCCCGATGGGCAATAACCCTTCCGACCTGATGCCTGGCCGACCTGATGCCTGGATGTGCCGGAATCACGACGAAACGTTGCTTTCGTCGTCAAGCTTAATCTGGACCGCAAGGATATGTTTACAAGGGCCACGCTCGTTTTGGTGTTTGGCATACCAAGGGCAAGTACACTTCGATTCCTCGCCGCCGATGCGAACGAAGTAGGTCGCGTCCTTGCCTTCGACGAAAGCTTCCGTACCGTCCGGGCCCGACTTCGAGATTCGAACCTTGCCTTCGTCGAGCAGTTTTCGCGCAGCAACAAGTCGCGGCTGCAGTGATTCGATCTTTGTCATGTCGAACGGGAGTACGCGATGAAAATAGGATTCACCGTCGAGATCGTACCCGACCAGCCCGCGAGTTCCAAGTACGGCCAACGCGGTACGGACTTTCGCGGGCTCTATACCGGTCCTTCGCGAAAGGATACCGATATCGCCAATCGCTTCGGAAGCAAAAGCGGACTGCACCGAAACGAGACTTTCTTCGTCCCGGGATTCGGCCAGCGTCGAAAGCATTTGGCCTTCGCCTGAAAATCCACGCCAGACATCGGCGGTCAAAATCAAATGAAATCGGGCATCCGAAAAGACAAGTTCCCAGGCACTCGTTCCGGTTTCGTCGTCACTCCAAATACGAAGATGCTCCGCCTCATGAACTAACGATTCCAAAACGCGAAGACGTTCCAGCCCCGCCGCCTTGACTCCGCCACGACCTGCGACGCGACTCAATCTCAAGCCTGGGCCGGACGGTAGAATATAAAGCGGAGTACGACTCTTGGAACGCGGAAGCGAATAGAGAAAATTTCTCGCCTGAAGTCCTGATACTTCGATCATGGGAACCATGCGCGACTGGTATGCCTGTATCTCCAAAAAGCCTTTGAGCCAGCGAACCGGCAGGGAGACTTTACGCTCTACCCAATGCTCGCCGCTTCGGGATATCGCGACTTGATCACTTCCAACCGAAAAGCCGATGTAATCGCGCGGCCGAATCGATCGCAGGGCCGCAAGCATGGGGGCGTTGAAGTCGACGTTCGTTGTACCGCGTCCATTCCAACAACCTTCAACGGCTTCCGGCAAAAAATCGGCCCGAACATAGGCACTGCAACATCCGGAAAAGCCTTCGAACCGCAGACGGGACGCTCCGCACGTAACGACCGGATCGGCAAGTCGCTGCCAATTGGGATTATTAAATCGGGACGCGACTATCGCCGCGACTCCTTGAAGAAGACTTGCCGCCCGTTTGGGGTTGAGCAGAACACCATCGAAAAAAGAATCCGTTGTACCCTTGATTTCCGGCGTCTCAATCGGAATGGTCGTATCGGTCGCCAAAGATAAATGAGCTTGACTTTGTTCTTCAGATTGCGGCCAATAATGGGAAGAGTATCGATAACGATAAGTGTGTTCAACAGCAACGGACGCCATAAAAACCTCAATAACGGGCAGAAAATTTCATGGAGCAATTCAATTGGACACGTCAGCAGGAGTCTTGCGCCGATTCAATTTCATCGATAACAAATAGATGAGATAATCGGTGAATCGGCGCAAGCTATTGGAAAAGCTTATTTTCCGGTCGCCGCTTTCAGCTTGTCATAGAAAGCGACGTAGTGATCTTTTTCATCGGAAGCCCGGGCACCAATCGCGGCTCGTGGATGCTCGTTGAACTGTCCCGTAATATTGAATTCAGGATAGGGGCCCCATTCGATATCGTTTCGCAGTGCAATGAATTCTTTTTCCATGCACTCAAAGACCGGACGAACGTGATATTTCGGGTTACGCATGTAAGGCAGAATCAGTTCCATGGGGCAGTTACCGGCACCACGGCCCAATCCGCAAATTGAGGCGTCTACCCGGAGTGCTCCATTGCGAATCGCTTCTATCGTATTGGCAAACGCCAACTGCTGATTATTATGCGCATGCATACCGACCACTTTGCCGGTTGCCGAAGCGAATCGGACATACTTCTTCGTCAAATACGCGGTCTGTTCCGGAATGAGTGAACCGAAGCTGTCAACGATAACAATAATAGACGTTTCGGATTGAGACACTTTTTCAAGAACACGATCAATTTCCGCGTCTTCAACCGCGGTCACCGCCATGAGATTGGCGGAAACCTTATAACCGTTGTCGTGGGCTCCTTTGATCATTTCGAGCGCTTCGTCCACCTGGTGCGCATAGAACGCCACCCGGATAATATCGACCACACTCTTTTCTTTCGGCAGAAGCTCATTGCGCCAGTCGCTCTTGCCTGCGTCCATCATGCAGACCAACTTCAACGGAGTCGGATTTGTATCGACTACCCGGCGAATATCGTCTTCGTTACAGAACTTCCACGGTCCCATTTTGTCCCGGGAAAAAAACTTGTCAGAGTTCTTATAACCGATTTCCATGGAGTCGACGCCGGCTGCGACACAACATTGGTAAACGGCTTTAACGAAATCGTCCTTGAAACGGTGATCATTGACCAGTCCACCATCTCGTATGGTACAGTCGAGAACCTTCACATCCTGATGGTTCGAAATCCAAGGTGTATCCACGGTTAGTTCCTTTTTCGGCTTGAGAATCCCCGAAATGAATCGGGCGAAACGGGCAAAACAGATTCGCCTTCAAATAAACGCGTATCTGCTTTGAATTAAATAAAAAACCGTCATAAAGCGATAATGCTTTTTTGTCTCAAAGAAACAAAGGGGCAGGTTAAGCACTCACGGCGGGTTACGTCATACTTTTAAATGTACTATAAAAACTTCCGCTTGTCAAGCAAAAAAACGCCCCTTGGCGAATTTACCTGTCATACTTTATATCGTCGAGCGTCAAACCGGAATAATCCTTTCGGAAAACGCCTTCTTCAAGCTCTTCCTGGCTATAAGTCTTTTCTTCTTTTTTCGGCGGCACACGTGTCGATGTTTTGACTCCGCCCACCGCCAAACCGGCTCCTTCGAGAAGCGAATGACTGAAAACGTCTGTCTCGTAAAAGTCCGGAGGGGTCATACCATCGTTTCCGTTTTTCATCGGATCGTATACGAGACGATATTCATGCGTTCCGAAAGTCAGCTTCGCCCCGGGATCGACGCGAA
>JAQVID010000051.1 GCA_028695865.1 Thermoguttaceae bacterium
GGGCCGGAATCTGCTTGATTACATGACCCAAACGCTCATCCATTATCTCCATGGTACCGCTGCCCCGTCGCCAATTTATTCCTGATTATCCCAATTTTCATATTCTGACCGTGAACGGTTACGGGAAAAGAATATACGCAATAGTTGTATTACGGTTGAAGGCGCGGGCGAAAGCGTCCGCGTACCCTCGACGTCACACCGCTGCGCGTCATGCCGGGCCTGCGCGTTATGCGCCCACGACGTATTGCTACACGTAATCTTTTTCGTAAACGCTCTTCTCATCCCTCTGGACGCATACCCCCTGTATCTTGTATAATAAAGGCGAACATGATTCCTCATGCAAAATGTATTTGGTGTTGTAACCTTCATTTTACAAAAAATCATGACCATCTCAATCTCTCCGGCTTGCTCTTCCAGAGTACCGGATGAACCCCACAAGTTCATTTATTGAAAGGACGCGTGTTATGAAAACACCAAGATTTTACCGAAATTCGCGGCTCTTTGATTTCGTTTCAATCTTCATGGTACTCTTCCTTTCAGGATTTCTTGGAACATGTTACGACAGCCTGCTTTATGGAAGCGAACCAATCTCTCAGCAGTATCTCGATGCCGCTGAAGATTATCATTTTACAATTGTCTATAAATTGGATGAATCGACCGGAATGACAGGAACTCCCTTGACCGGTTATCGACTTGAGAAAGAATTTACCCGTTTTTTCGACGCGTTGGAATTACTTCCCATGGATTTTATCGAAAAGATCAAGTTAAAAAAAGTTGTTATTGTCAAGGGATTGAAAATAGAGGGAAACGATTGCGACGGTGCCTCGAATGATGGACTGCTCGCTCTTGACGAAGGCTTTGAGCGGTCTACCGTCTACCACGAAATGTTTCATATTTTAGACCCATTTATGGACCCCAAAAGCGATCCGGAATGGAACAAGTGCAATCCAAAAGGTTTTGTCTATACGGGAAACGATTTTTATGCGGCCAATCTTGACAGTTCGAAAAAAAGACAAGTCAAAAAGGAAAAGTCCGACCCGAATTTACTTCTTCATTTTGTATCCGAACATGCCGCAAGTTTTGATTATGAAGATCGCGCAGAAACTTTTTCTTTTATGATCGACGAAGGAAAAAACTTTCTTAAACGCGCCGAAAGCAGTCCTTCAATCAACGCAAAAATGAATTATATTATTGAACTGACCGATCGGCTTGGGATTCTCAATCAAGCGTTTTGGAAAAAATGTTTATCCAAACGCCCCAAACCGATGGAAGATTGAGAGTCGTTTAGCAACAGTTCAAGGAACAAAAAAAGACCCGAAAGACTTCAATTGTCGTTCGGGCTCCATGCAATGACAGGCCGCGGCGAGCCTGTTTTTTCGGTGCTTTAATCGTCTCCCTAACAGCGGCTGTTCACTCCGACCAAGCAAAGACTTTCGTTGTAATATACATTGGTCAGTGAGACAACCGTCATCAGGCCATGCACTTTTAAGAAAACGCTGTGTTTCGAACAAAACAACAGGTCCGCCTTGAAAACAGCAGAAAATTCGTTCTCAAGGTTGTCGCGTTTCGTGAAGTATTTTATTCTTTGGCCCGATTCTTCGTTCCGGCATTCCTTTCCTTGTGCGTCACGCACTCTGTTTTTGCATTGCGTTACTTGGTACTCAAAACGATCTTTTTTCCAAATTCCAGTTTTACCGGGCCAATGAGTCCGGAGGGGCGCAACGGTTCCGCTTCGGAATATCCTTGAAACGCCCGGTATTGTTCCGTCTTTTTATAGAGATGGAGATTCGTCTTGGTCAAGCGTTTTTCCGGAGGAAGCAAGGCATCGCCGATGAGTCGATTAACCCAGCAGTTCGTCACCTCAATTTCCGGAAGGTTTTCTCCCGTCCGACAGGCTCTGTCAAGCGAAACGAGCCAGGGAGCGGTCCAGACAACGCCCAAATCGTGACCAGTTAATCGAAGTGTCGCAAGTCGATTGACTTCCCCGAGTGATAAACGAAGAGGCTGTTTCGTTTGCTGCAATGTTAAGTTGAACTTCTTGCGATAGACGGCGGTTCCTGAATAGAATTTAATCCCGGGATCCGAATGATCATTCCAGTAAACAAGCTTGTCAAAGACCGTCTCTTGAGGTCCTCCCCAAGCGGGATCGAACGCGACTTTCCAGGGACCGGAAAGCTCCACGACCGAAGGAACCGCTTCCGTCTTCACGATTTTATTTCCTTTACTCCCGACAAACTCGTATGTTCCTGATCGCCATAATGTCGCTTGAATTTGGTCCTTTATCTGTCCTGTTATCTCCAGTCCGTTTTTCGGAACATTCGCTTTCGTAAAGTGATATTCATTCAACGGTTCAGAAAAGACGACAAAAACAGAACCATAGGCCGGAAGATTCAGTGTCACCGTTGTTCTTCCGTCAGGTGTCAGGAACCAGGATTCCGCCGGCGTGGTTTTTCCGGTAAGGGGATTCCATAATTCAGGACGACGGCCCGCGACGCGAAACGAGCAGTCGGCGCGTCCGCTGCCGGAAACGAAATAGATATCATCCTGCGCTGTGCGTCGATGCAAATACTCAAAGGGGCCTTGAAAATCGGGAACCCCACACTCTCTGGCCAAAACCTCTTGCATCAATGCCCCGGAGCAGACTTTTCCTTTACCTAAAGTTCGCATCCGTTTCGAGCCGTCTCCCCAAAGTTCCTTGACAAGAACTTCCAGCTTGGTATCCGCGTCGGGATATCCAGTCAGACCACGAACCTGAGTTGGCCGATTTTTGCCCACGACCACAATACCGCCTTGAAGAACCATTTGTTTTATCTTCTCCAGAGCTGCCAGTGGAAGTTCCGATTCGATCGGATCCAGAACAAGAATTCGATATTTCATTCCATCAGGCAAGGTAAAATATCCATCTTCGAATTTCATGCGATTCAACAAGACGTTTGTATCCAAAAGATCATAGGCAAATCCTTGAACCGGTTTTAAATTCGAAGAAGAATTCCACGTTTCTCCCCGGCCCCAGGATACGCAGTTTTTATCACTGGTATAAACACAGATATCGGCCGCATAAAGACCTTGTCGCAGCAGATATTGACATCGTCCCAAATAACTTAAAATGCCCTCGGCTTTATTCCACCACGTAACATTGGTATTGATATGGGTTCCCGCAAAATACTCAAAGCCCGGTTTTCCCACGGAAGGAGGCGACGCCGTAAATGTATGCCAGATGAACATGTTGGTACCATCGATAAAGTTCACATCGGCCGCCGGTTTTAATTGAGCCGGATACATGGCGTAATGAGCCGCCATATGAGTAAAAGCCTCCACGGATATTTTATTCAGACCGTAAATATGTCCGGCCATGGCCGCGTACTTCATATTGGAACGGGTCTTTCCCCATTCTTTTTCATAAACCCAGAACTCTCCTTGCGGCATATCATTTTGTCCCCAAAAAGAGAGCATATCGGCTTCCTTGAACATGGGAGCCGTTCGCTCCCAGGGACCTCCGTCTTCGCTATGCCATTTTACACCTTGTGCCCGACAAAGATTACCAATCTGCTGATAGCAATTCAAACAAAAAGCGTCACTGATCGTTCGATTAAAATCAACCATAAAACGACGTGATTCTTCCGGACTTCCCACAACCAAACCGCGCAAAACAGGAAGATATCGAAACAGATCGTAACCTCGCTGCTGTTTGAAAAAGCATTCGAATCCATCGGTCCAATTCGGATTACTTCCCTCCCAGCTCACATTGTAGAAATGCGTTAGCGTTCCCTGGCCGGCATCGCCTGCCTGACGCAGCATTTGTGTTCCTATTTTATGATAGTATCTGGCAACAATATCTTTATTGAGAATATCGATACTGCCGTAATCGCCAATGACCCGATTTCCAAACCGCAGAATACGCCAAGCCCCTTTCGGAACCGTCCAGGTAATCTTGTTATGATTTATTAAGGGCGTTAAATTCACCGTTTCTTCAACCACCGGATTCTTGGGAAGTACGTTCTGAACCACCCCCCAACTTTCATTGAGTTTGCCCTCTTCCCTGCCCGACTCCACAGGAAGACGCAATCGAACGGCGATCAAGGCAATATCGCGATAATACGGGGCCTTTTCGTTGACATGACTGCTTGACCGAAAATCCGTAAGCTCTGTCGTAAAAGTTTTAGGACCGTTAACGTTTTCTTCCGTCCATATAATTTCCCGGGGACCTTCTTCCTTAAAGTCCCAGGGACCACGCAAGTGACCGCCCGTATTGGATAAATTCATACTGACTTGCAGATTCAGTCTTTTGGCTTCCTGAATCAAATGGACAACCAACTTCCGCCAGCGGGGTCCCATAAACTCATTTTCTATTTCCAACGGAACCGGAATATGACGTTTCGGGTCTTCGTGATATCCCCGTGAGTCGAAAAGCAGAACGCCGCCAAATCCTTTTTCGCGCATCTGTTCCAAATCATATGTAATCTGCTCCGGGGTTACATTCCCTTTGAGCCACCAGTAGTAGGTCCAGGGCCGATACTCCATGGGAACCGATTCAAAGTCCGCTTTATTCAGTCTGCTTGAGCCAATATCTCCCGCAAGAGAAACTGAAGCGAAAACAATAACAGCAAGAGCGGATAATAACAGTTGCTGATATTTTATATTCATAAAGGAACCTCTTTCCACAGTACTAACGTTTTTTTATTTGTTCGGATCGATTGCGTACAAAAAAGGGGGGGCACCAAAAGCCCCTACTTCACATGAACAGATTCGATATTGAGAATCTCCGCGATTTTTTTGATCGTATCGGCATGATTTCCTGTTCCCAACGCGAAATGATGGGTGGGTCCCTCATGAACCCAATGTTTAAGAAAGGCTCGTATGTCGGGGCCGAAATAACCGTGTGTATTTGTATTTCCGGTTGGCGGAATCGGACCTTCGCAAGATTCTCCTTCGGCAAGGATAAATTTAAATTTATTCTCGCGATTGACCCCGATACTGAGCATGGTGATCGGACCTTTTTGGATATTAAATTCGACACTGGCTCCGAATCCCGGTTTTCCGTGATATTTTTTTAAGCTTCGCAGTACGGGCTTGCTGTCCGCGATATTGATATGGTGCGGTCCGTCGTGACCGACCAGAACGGTATTGCGGTTGAAATCGATGGGATGAAATTCGGCAAAACTTCCACCGATTCCGAGTCGGTCCATGATCATCATGGCGATACAGGTTTTAATATCGAATTCACCACACATCGGAAAACCGGCCCCGGTAAGGAGAGAATTTCCCACGATCAAATTGGTAACCAATTCCCTGGTTTGACTTCCGGGCGCGGCTTCATAATAGTAAGCAAGTCCATCAAGCTTTTTCTTTTCGATAAACAGATCCAGAGCAATAGCCGCTTTGGCCGCCGTATGAAGGTCCTCTGGAGTAACTTTTGTGGTAACAGGATCGCACACGGGCTCAGGGGTATCGAAGAACTCAAGAATTTCCTTTTTCTTTGCCTCGATGAGTTCGGGACGGTGATCGGAATAAAACTGTTCTATTTCGGCGGCCTCACAAGGAACAACATAAGCGCCGAAAGCGGCCGTAACCGCCGTAGGATCGGTTTGCATATCGAACATGGTATCCAGAACATGACCGAGATGTCCCAGTCGTGCTCGCCGAAGATCATGAAGTACATTCGCGATGGAGCACCATTGATCCAGTTCCTGATCGACAATGGAATCGTTGTACAATTGGCCCAGGACCACTTCAGGAGGCTTTCGGCCAAGTCGAATCGCGACATCGAGAAATTCGGGAACCGCGCAAAGATCGTCGTTGCAAAGCTGCATATAAGTTGTTCCGTGAGGATAATCCATCGCGGAAAGCGGCTGAAGAACAACCAAAACGATCGGAGTATCAATCTGCTGAAATATGGCGGCAATGGTCGCGGAGGTCGCATAGGTTAACATGTCAACAAAGATCAAATCCAGATCAGCCGCCTTCAGTTTCGCCACGAGTTCCTGCGCACGCTGTCCGTTGTCCACGATTCCAAAATCGAATACATGAACCGACCGCTTTTTGAGCATGTCGCAGAAAATATTCTGCTTCTTCTTCAATTCATCGAGCAGACCTTCGAATTGCCCCCAATAGACATCGTATCCCACTCCAAACACTCCGATATTGGCGTCAAGCGGTTTTCGACGAGGAACAGATTTAATTTTCATTTTGCGTTTCTTTCATTCGATTTGTCAAAAAAATAACGATCATGGCCAGAGGATAAAGGCATCCTGAAACAATCCAGATCGGGTAAAAAGAATACTTGTCGCTTATGAAACCGATCAGTGTATTTCCAAAGACACCGCCGATGGTACCGATCATGCCGGTAATTCCCATGACCGTACCAACTTGCGACCCTTCAAAACGATCGCTGATCAATGTAACATAATTTGTAATCCAAAATCCATGCGCAAACATCAGAATCGACATCATGGAAATCGCGAACCATGCCGTAGACGAAGCCGCCGCAATACCCGAGGACATTGTTGCCAACGCGGCAAATAACATGACGCCCAGTCTTGCCCGATGAGCGGTAAATCCAGACCGAACAAGACGATCAGAAAACCATCCTCCCATAATATTGGAAATACCCAACGCGAAAAAAGGAATCCAGGTCAACTGACCAATCGCTTCCAGATTCAGTCCCCGTTCCTGATTCAAATATTTAGGAATCCAGAACATGTAAAAATAAAACACCGGATCGAAAAGAAGACGCGCTATCGCAAGTCCAATTACATCTCTTCTCAAAAGAAGACGCAGTAAACCGGAAGACGATTCCTTCGACGCGGAATTCGGATTTTTGAATGAATCAAGCGTAGCATCCGCAATCGGTTCCCTGGTCGTTTGTAATATCGCAACCTCCGGCAAATCAGGAGCCGGACCATTGACGTTTTTTTCTTCTTCGAGTATGTAAGATCGTTCTTCTTCGGTGACCAGACGTGAACGGCGAGGATGATAATAAAGCACGAACCAGAGTAATGTCCACAGCAATCCGACGAGCCCGGTCAAAAAAAACGCTTCCCGCCAGCCGAACTGTTGCACGCAGTACACGGTGAGAGGCGGGGCGATTACACCCCCCAAACTGGCACCGCCGATTGCAATTCCAACGGCAAGCGCCCGTTCTTTTTTGGGGAACCATTCAGAAGCGGCTTTGGCCGCGCCAGGGAAACATCCTCCTTCCCCGATACCAAGGGCAAAGCGAGCCGCGCCCAACTGAAAAGGAGTTTGAATAAAACCGTGAACCGCACTGGAGAGCGACCAAAAAGCAACGGACAGGCCGAGCCCGATGCGCGTTCCCAATCGATCGATCAAACGTCCGCCAAGCAAAAACATGACCGCATAGCTCACCAAAAACGCGGTGGTTGTATATCCATAGGTCCTGTTGTCCATTTTGAATTCATCGCATATCATGGGCGCGACGACGGACAAAACCTGTCGATCCAAAAAGCATAATGCCGTTGCAAGAAAAAGCAGCGAACACAAAACCCATCTTACGCCCGATATTTTCATGATGTTTTTTCGCGGTATGATTCTTTTCTGTGGAATGTTTCTTTTCAGATATTGTCTTTTGCACACACAATCCTTTATCCCTGCCTCTATAATACACCAGAGGGAACTCTTTTTCAAGAGAATCCAAAAAAAGTAAATGCGACAGATATAAAACAGGTCACAAGTCTTCAAAACAGTCACAAAACACGAATAATATAGGCACTTCCTCTTGTTTTTTCATGATATTTTATTAAAATAATCTTATTGGGCGACTTTTTATTCTTAATTTGCGACAATCAGGAAAACGGAATGAACTCCAAACGTGATTATTTTTATCTTCCGGTGGGTCAAAAAGAATTCAGCTGGGGACTTTACCTCACCGATGTTGGTCATAACATTGTGCGACCGTACGAACAGCATCCTGCCCGTGAACATCCGCCTTCCTATCAGTTTCAAAGTTCGAAAGGACGCATTCTGTCGGAATATCAGATCATCCTCATCACGGGGGGCGAAGGGTATTTTTCCAGTGGAGAGATACGGAATCAGCGTGTTACCCAAGGGGATGTTCTTATGCTCTTTCCGGGCATCTGGCATACTTACTCACCTTCTTCGAAAATCGGTTGGGAAGATTACTGGATCGGACTGAACGGATCATGGATCAGCGCTATTTGCGAACGATGTTTGTTCCAGCCGAATCGGCCTATCATCCATACTTCAAAACACAAGGAGATTCAAGCGACCATCGCCGAACTTTTGGATGACGTTCGCAAAAACGGTGCCGTCAATAAACCTGATTATATTGTATCTATTACAAAGATACTCACTCTGCTTTCTGAAGAACCTGCTGAACAGGAACCCGACTTCAATTCCGGAAAAGAAGGAATTGTTCATGAAGCAACCAGAGTTATTTGGGAATGGAGCTATCGAACATTAACGGTAAACGACGTCGCCAAAAGTGTTCAGGTTAATCGCCGGACCCTCGAAAGGTATTTTCGCGATATTTGCGGTGCTTCCATTCATGATGAAATTATCCGCTGCAGGCTGGTACGTGCCGAACTGCTTTTGAAAAAAACGCATGTTCCGATCCATCGAATAGCAACGATGGTCGGCTTTTCCTCGCACCAGCAGATGTGTTTGCATTTTATCAAATATTTTAAATGTACTCCGGCAAAAGTCCGTAAATCTTGATGAATGGTTAATCTTTTTTGACCTCCTTTTCAATCTCTGGAAAAAATCACGGCATGTTTCCTCCGGTTTGGCCGACCCGATCGGCCGGTTTTTTGTTCTTATTTCCTCTTTACTGATATTTCAGCTCTTGAGTCGCGAAATAACTACACTTGTTTTCTCTGCTGTTTTTGTTATAATTTCTTTTCGTGCTGAAGATTTTGAGTAAATGTGCTTTAAAACCAATTGCCAGATACCATGAGCCGCGGAACACGGTATTGGGCCAAGGAGCGTTAACCGGTTTTACTTGGGTTTTCATGTTGTGCCGCCTGAAATTCCCCGTTTTTCGAAGGTGAACGCGCAGTAAGTCGCCGAAGATTGAAGTATCGGTCGTATAACCGTCCTTCTCCTGCCGCAACCAAAGTGTTCCATCGTTTAAATACATCGTTGACCATTAGTTTTCCCTTAACTGATAAAAAGGAACGAACATGATGAAATATTATTCGATTCTGATTTTCCTGATGCTGACGGCAGGTGCTTTTGCGCAGGATGAATATCCTGTCTGGCCGGACAAGGCGCCCGGAGTAACAGAAAATCTGCCGGACAAAATGAAAGGCGACAATTACACGTTTGTAACCCGCCCGGTGATTCGCGTATTTGTGCCGGAAAAAAAGACTTCTGACGCATGTGTCATCGTGCTTCCCGGCGGTGGTTACTCGGTCTGTAACAACGGTCGTGACCTTGCCGGATTATTCACGGGCCATGGCATGACCACCGTCGTTTTAACGTACCGCGTTCCCCGTCCGAAGTCGGGCAAGATATACATGCCCGCGTTTCAGGACGCGCAGCGCGCCATTCGTCTGACACGTTCTCTCGCGGCCAAATATGGATTTGATCCCAATCGTATCGGTGCCATTGGCGGTTCGGCAGGCGGACACCTGACGACTATGTGCTGTACCTCCAGCACGGTACAAAGTTACAAGCCAATCGACGACATCGACAAGCTTCCCGCCAACCTTGCGTTCGGCATTGCCAAGTATCCGGCCTACGTTCTCGAAGACGGACTCACCGGCCCCAATACCGACCGTGGCAACTTCGCAAAAATGGCCGAAGATTTCGCGTTCGACGCCAAAACGCCCCCCATGTGCTTCGTGCATGGCGATAACGACGTCTATTCGCCCATGGGATCGGTCGCTCTGTATCACAAACTGCGAACGATGGGTATCCCCGCCGAACTGCATATCTGGGCAAAAGCTCCTCACGGATTCGGTAAGATCGACGACACCAATCGCGATCAGGTCGGATACTGGGGAAAGAGCGTCTGGGCCTGGATCACCATCATGAAATTCAACTGATTTTTTCCGACAGAACAAGCCGCCCTTCACATCATCTGGAAGATATTCGACGGCTATCGAAAAATCACCTCACAACGGGATGAGGTTTTTTGGAAAATCGCATTGCTCTTTACCGGGATCGCGGGCAAGCGCACTCCATGACGGGCTTTGTTGGTCGTAATGGACCTTGATGATGAGTATGATGAAAATTCAACGTGCCCGTCATGCAGTGAGTGAAACGAACGGAATTAGGGAGTTGTGAATAGATGAAATGACGGCATAAACAAACAAAAATGGTAACACATTTAATATAAGCCATGTAAGGGGCTTTCTTCCATGTCAACCCGTTTTCTAACCTGTACAACTCATGGAACAAGCACTGTACTGCGTCTATTTGGATTCCCAACCGACTCAAGTGGTGATAAAACTTCCGGAATCGTCTTTTCTCATCAACGGTCCGAATCCATGACGAAACCGTCGAACAGGTCAACAAGGGCCCAATAACAAGTTTCTGAAACCAGGGCCGCCTTAGCTTGTATAACGTGCTTTCCATTGGTATAATGAATGTGTGGATACAACTGTTCGCTTCATGCTGATTGTTGCTCATCCTGAAACACCTCATTATTACCGTTTTTTTGTGATGATTTAAACAATAACAAATGAGACTCTTTTTTTCGTAACCGTTCACGGTCAGAATATGAAAATTGGGATAATCAGGAATAAATTGGCGACGGGGCAGCGGTACCATGGAGATAATGGATGAGCGTTTGGGTCATGTAATCAAGCAGATTCCGGCC
>JAQVID010000688.1 GCA_028695865.1 Thermoguttaceae bacterium
GTACCCCGTTTACCTTCGGAAAACGGGGGCCTTCAGGCCGCACAATACGAAAACTCGCGCAAACCGTCTTGCTACCGATTCTATGCTTTTCGGCAATTCGTACCCCGTTTACCTTCGGAAAACGGGGGCCTTCAGGCCGCACAATACGAAAACTCACGCAAACCGTCTTGCTACCGATTCTATGCTTTTCGGCAATTCGTACCCCGTTTACCTTCGGAAAACGGGGGCCTTCAGGCCGCACAATACGAAAACTCGCGCAAACCGTCTTGCTACCGATTCTATGCTTTTCGGCAATTCGTACCCCGTTTACCTTCGGAAAACGGGGTGTGGTATGAACTTTAGGATTATACCTCTTGCAGGGGCGCGAAGTCGCTGTAGAGAGGATGAAACACCGGTTTGTTTCCCCTGACTTTTACTCCTTTTCCCATGGATTACATTTATAACGCATTGAGTTACAATGAGTGATGCTTAAGTTCATAAGTATGGGAGAATTCAGGCCGCACAACACGAAAAATCACGGAAACCGCATATTTCTTTGTAAATTATACAAGAGACGTGAAGTAACACGATTTTTCCGTATTTACGACAAGCGTACCTGCCCCCAATTTCACGTTTCTTTGGCATTCCCGATTCGTGATCGCAAAAAATCGCCTGCCGATTCAGCAAAGCTTTCGATATCGGGATAAACAGCGTGCGAGAGGAACTTCACTGCCCAATTGGCGGCCATCGGACTGATCGAAATGACCGTTGCGCCATTCTTCCAGGCTTCCCACATCTCAATTGCCGTTCCCATCGAAGCTTCCGGAATGAAAGCGATCAGGCAATCAACCTGATTTCCACACATTTTATTATGTCGAAGAAAAGTCTCCTTGCCCGTTTCAGTACCATATTGCAGCGAATTTTTGTGCTTTTCGAACGGATCGTAGACATCAGCGTCAGGAAATTCCCTTAAAACGATCTCTTTTATCACGGTACGATAATTTTGCGAGTGGATTTTTTTCTCCGTTTCGGAACCTTGCATGATTCCGGCAATGAAAAACTTCATGATATTCCTTTGTGGGAGTAAAATAGGTATAATCATTCAATAAGGGGTCGAAAAAACGGTTTTCCCGGTCAGGAACCGTTCCTGCAAGGCGCGAACCCGGTTTTCACGACTCAGCTATTCCAATTATAATGTATCATTGGCGGATATTCAAGCCCTCCGGAATGACAGGCAAACAGTCGCGAGCACTCTTTCCCAAGGTATTCGGTCCGGCCTTGAATCGTTACTCGCGGTTTTCCCAACGGTGTGGTGATTGAATGGGGAAAAAGGAGACCGCGGCTGTTTGCGGATGTTTTATTCGAGAGGCCGTATCATATTGCATCGTGTGGCGCGGCGTGCCCCCCCGTTTGCGAAGGTATACGGGGAGCGCGTCACCGACAATCGAAGAATCGATAGCACAAAAGAGGAGTTATCCTCAATCTTTCAATATTCGTTTTCACGTTTTACATTACCTGTGGACAGGTACGGTGAATCAAAACGCCCCTTACCCCCATTGCGTTTTTATTTCTTCTGCGTTGGGATGAGAGCATAAGGAAGTCGCGAGTCTTTTGCGAGATCGTCGAAGTCGGCCGGATCAAGTTGAGTGTCGCCTGACGGATCGGTTTCCACTCCAACACGGCAGAATGGATGACGTCCTCCGCTAAAGTAGTTCCGAATGGCAAATCGCAGATTCGGTTCCAGTCCAATCGGGTCAAGGACGGCAAGAGCCGCAATGTATTGGCCTTGTGGGACCGGTGTGCCGTTCGAAGAGGAAAGAGACAAATTCACGCGGACCGAATACTCTTTCGCGGGAACACGATAGAGGTTGTTTGTTTCGTCCCAATCGTCGCCGGGCAACCAGGAACGAAGATCGCAATCGCCGTTCAGGATCGTTTTCCACACCGGCTTGCGAGTTTTGGGGTCCAGAAGACTGAATTCGATCGGTCTGTTTTCATACAAAGGGGCGGAGCCTGTATTGACGACAGAAAATTCAACAGGGAAGGGCTTGTCGAATTCAATCTTGCGTGGACATGAAAACTTTTTGATGATAAAGCGGTATCCGAATGCTTTTTGAACTTCTTCCGCACCCTGATGCACCTTCGGATCGGTTCCGTTGTAATTGGCAACCCAACCGAGTCCGGAACAATGCAATCGCCGAATGGAATCCAGCAGATAATCAAGATGAACGGGATCGGTCAGAGTATCGTTTGGGGAATCGCCCGGTTGAATCGCGTATTTTCCCCAATTGTACGCCGTTTCACCTTCGATGGGGGAGATTTTCCAGCGTCCTTTTTCCGTATTGACTTTTTCAATGCCTTTTCCGTGCTGGTGTCCGGGCATCTCTTGAATATGAGCCCAGGAATCCCAATAAATACCAAAAGCGTAATCCGAAAAGTTGTCCGCGCGCCGCACGAGAATTTTTTTGTTTTTAAAGGCTTTCATAAAAGCATCGCCCATCAGTTTTTGCATTTCGGGCGTGACAGACGGCGAATGATGTTCTCCCCAGAGTCCGATGAGGCCCATTT